>DASQLK010000190.1:0-18026 GCA_035630055.1 Methyloceanibacter sp.
CGAAAACTTCCATGAGACGCTTCACCTCACTTCGACGGCTTCCGGGAAGCACCACGAGGATCTTGCGTCCGGGGGCGATGCCGAGCCGGTCACGCAAAGCGTCCGCGGGCAAGGCATCGATCCAGGCGAGCCGCTCGATCAGCGGATGCCCGACATAGGTGCAAGGGGGCCCGCCGAGACGCACATAGGCGTCCGGCTCGAACGGCAGGATGGCCATGACGTGATCGATATAGCGGCGCATGCTACGCGCACGCCATGGGCGCCACGCCCAGACGCTCGGTGAAACATAGTCCACGATCGGGATGGTCGGGTCGCGGCGGCGCACGCGGCGCGCGACCTGATGTGTGAATTCGGGGCTGTCGAGGATGACGAGCACGTCCGGCCGAAAGCGGAGTACTGCATCCACCGATTGTCTTATGCGGCCATAGATGCTGCGGAGGCGCGGCAGCACATCGAGCGGGCTCATGACGGCAAGCTCTTCCAACGGGAAGAGAGAGGCGCAGCCCTTCGCCTCCATCAGCTCGCCGCCGATGCCGGCGAGCGCGATGGGCCGCGGCGAAACCTTGTGTAAGGCCTCGATCAGCTTGGCGCCGAGCGCATCGCCGGAATGCTCCCCGGCGATCAGGAAAATGCGCAAAGGCGCAGCTTTGAGCGCGCCGGAAGATTGAGCGCTTTCAGCCATCGGCGGGCGGCGGCAGCTGAACGCCGGTCAGAAAGAGCCCAAGCTCGTCGGCGGCAGCGATCATGGCCTCGCGCTCGGCCATGAGCACGCGGCCCGAGGCGACGGCGACACCGGCGAGGCCGGCGGCCGCGGCGTTGCGGACGGTGTGGGGGCCGATGGTCGGCATGTCCACACGCTCCTCCTGGCCGGGCTTCGGCGCCTTGACGAGCACGCCCGCAAGTCCGCCCTTGCGGCGCAAGCGGTGCTTGCGCAACTCGGCGCAGCGTTCAAGCATCGCATCGGTGCCTTCCGCCGCCTCCACCGCCAAGACATAGCCACGCGCGACGACCGCGGCTTGGCCGACGTCCAGCCGGCCAAGCGCTTCGACGACGCGCAGCGCGGTCACGATATCGGCCTCGTCCTCCTTGGACGGGCTTTTCTGGGTGAGGACACCTTTCGGCACCAGCAGCTGCGGCGCGACATCGCCGGCGCCGCGAATGCGATAGCCCTTGCCCTCGATGTAGCGGACGACGCTCGAGAGCACGTGGTCGTCTCCGCCGATGGTGAGACTGAGAATGAACGGAAGCGTCTTGATGGCGCCGAGGTCGAACTTGATGTTGGCGAGATCAGGACGGGTCACGCCGCCGATGATGACGAGGTCGCGGCATTTCTCGCCCTCTAGCGTGGCGAACAATTTGCCGATCTCGCCCCATTTGATCCAGGTATGCGGATAGCGCTCGATGTCGGGAAGCGCTTCGCCGCGAATGCCGATGATATGGACGGGCCTCCCGCCGGCGGCCACGGACGCCGCGACTGCGCAAGGCAGCGTGCCGTTGCCCGCAATGATCGCGAGGGGAGAGTGGGCCATGTCGGTTTGAGACATCGAGGCCCCGGTTCCCTATTCGTCGTCGGCCGTCGTGACACCGTTGCTGGGGACGGTGTAGGAGCGGTCGGAGTCTTCCTGCATGAAGGCAACGACGCGCTGCACGAGCGGATTGTCCCGGTAGGTCGTCTCCAGCTCCGCCAGGCGTTCGGCGAGTGTCCCCTCGCCGCCAAACAAGAAGCGATAGGCCGCGCGTAGGCCCTGGACGTCTTCGCGCGCATAGCCGCCGCGACGCAGACCGACAAGATTAAGGCTGCGGAGCGTGGCGCGATTGCCCACGGCCATGCCAAAGGGGATGACGTCGGCGGTGATGCCGGACATGCCGCCGATAAAGGCATGCGCGCCGATGCGGACGAACTGATGAACGGCGCAGAGCCCGCCGAGAATGGCGCGGTCGCCGACGGAGACATGGCCGGCAAGCGTCGCGTGGTTGACCATGGTGACGTTATCGCCAACTTGGCAGTCGTGGGCGATATGCGCCCCGATCAGAAGGAAGCAGTTGGCACCGACCCGGGTTACGCCATCGCCGTTGATGGTGCCGGGATTGATCGTGACCTGCTCGCGGATCACGGTGTTCGCGCCGATCTCAAGGCGTGTCGGCTCATTCTTGTACTTCACGTCCTGCGGTGCCGTGCCGAGGGTGGCGAAGGGGAAAATGCGGCATCCCTCCCCCACGGTCGTGCGGCCGGTAATTAGGACGTGGGAATGAATTTCCACGCGATCGCCGAGCGTGACGTCGGGACCGACGACGCAGAACGGACCGATCGTGACATCTGCGCCCAATTGGGCAGCGGAATCGACCAGGGCGGTCGGATGAACATTGGCCATGACAGGAAACTTCTGGAACTACGGCTCGTCAATGATGACGGCGCTGACCTCGGCCTCGGCGGCGATGGTCCCCTCGACACGGGCCTCGGCCCGGAAGCGCCAGACCTTGCCGCGGTTGCGCATCTTCTGGACGTGGTACTTGACGGTATCGCCAGGGACCACGGGCCTGCGAAAGCGGGCCTTGTCGATCGCCATGAAATAGACGATCGGCGGCTGCTTGAACTCGTCCATGAACCGCATGCAAAGCGCGCCCGCCGTCTGCGCCATGCCCTCGACCAGAAGAACGCCGGGCATCACGGGATTGCCAGGGAAATGACCCTGAAAATACGGCTCGTTCGCCGTGATGTTTTTGATTCCGATGGCCGAGCGGTCGCCATCCATCTCGATGATGCGATCGACCATGAGAAAAGGATAGCGATGCGGCAATAGCCGCATGATGTCCTTGATCTCAAGGGTGTCGGGCGTCTGCTTTGCTGCGCCTTCGTTCATCATCAACCCCAAAACAGAAACCTCGTCGGCTTCTAATCGCTTTCCGTCTCGCGCAATCCAGACTTCGTATCCTTGCGCTCCGCCATTTGGCGAAGGAGAGCTATCTCACGCAGCCAAAGCCGCACGGGCTTCGCGGGGGTGCCGCCCCAACGCACGCCCGCCGGAATGTCGGCGCTGACATTACTGGACGCCGCAATCTGGGCGCCAGCGCCGATCTTGATGTGGCCTATCACGCCGACCTGGCCGCCGAGCACCACGAAATCACCCAACTCGCTGCTACCGGAAATACCCGTTTGCGACACGATAATGCAATGCCTTCCGATGATTACGTTGTGCCCGATTTGCACAAGGTTATCAATTTTCGTCCCCTCCCCGATGATCGTGTCGCGCAAGGCGCCGCGGTCGATCGTGGTGTTGGCGCCGATCTCTACGCCATCCTGGACGATGACACGCCCAATTTGGGGGACTTTCAAGTGCCCCTTGGGGCCCATCGCGAAGCCGAAGCCGTCCTGCCCGACCGCCACACCGGCGTGGATGGTGACATGGTTACCCACCAGGCTGTGCGTCACCGTTGCGTTCGGTCCGATATAGCAATTGCGGCCGACATGCACCCGATAGCCGATGACGCTGCCCGCCGCGATGGTCGTGCCGCGGCCGATAACGGCTTCCTTGCCGATGACGGCGCCGGGCTCGACGACGGCGCCATCTTCCAGTGTCGCGGTGGGATGGATGGCGGCCGCGCCCTCTGCCGCGTTGGCAACCGCCGCCTTCGGGTTTGCGGCGTCGGGATAGAACAACCCGAGCACGCGGGCGAAAGCGCGATAGGGCTCCGGTGTGACAATGCAGGCCGTGCCGGATGGCGCTTGCCTTGCGTATTTCGCCGCGATCAGGCAGGCGCTCGCCCGCGTTGCCGCAAAGAGCGGCGCATATTTGGGATTATCCAGAAACGACAGATGGCCCGGCCCAGCGCTGTCTAAAGGACGAACGTCGTCGATCTCGAGATCGAGATCGATGCCGGTTCCTGGCGTCGCCTCCGCCGTCGCCAAGACGGTGCGCAAGGGAAACGGACCCGCGCGCTCAAAGAAACCCGGATGTTCCATCAGATATCCAGCGGCCGATCCGTCGCGTCCATGGCCAGCCGGAGGCATAGACCGAAGCGCGATGATTTAGAAGTTCGTGGAGGCGCCGAAGCGGAAAATCTCGGTTTTGTCGAAGTCCGCCTTGAGCAGGGCTTCGGCGATATCGGCGCGAAGCGGGCCAAGCGGCGACTGCCAGATGATGCTGAAGCCCGTCGACATCCGAACGTCCGAGGTATTCAGGATAAAGCTGCCTTCTCTCGCGACGGCATCCAAAGCCTGCTCGCTCGGGTCGTAGAGGGAGCCGGCATCGAGGAAGATCGCGCCCTGCATACCGAGATTGTCGGGGATGAAGGGGAAGGGAAAGCGGAGTTCGGCGGTCGTGGCCCAGAAAACCTTGCCGCCGAGGGAGTCCTTACGGCAATCGCCGACGCGGTCGCCCGTGATTGGGTTCTCGCAGGCGTCACGCGGGCCGATGCCTGCTCGCTTGAAGCCGCGGATCGTCTCGCCGCCCTTGAAGAATAGGTCCGTCATGCGCACGTCGTCGCCGCCCCAGCCTTCGATGACGCCGCCCTGCGCGCGACCAACAAGGGTCAGCTTGTTGGTGATGGGGTAGTAGCCGCGGGCATCCGCGACGGAGCGGATGTAGTTCACGTCGCCACCAACGCCCGCGAGATCCTGCGAGAAGGATACAAACGCGCCGCTGGTGGGGTTCATCGCGATATTGCGTGTGTCGTAGGCGACCGTGTAGCCCACGCTCGAAACGTTGGCGACGCCTTCCGACTCGACGACCGCGAGCGAGGCATTCCTGGCCACGTCGTAGATTTCCTCACGCTCGAAGCGGTAGCGCAGACCGAGCTGCGTATCTTCGGCGATCGGGAACCCGAGGCGGAGCGCGCCACCCGTATCGCGTTGCTTGAAGGAGGCCACGTCGAGGAAATCGACTTCCTTATGGAAGAGGTCGAAGCCCGCGGCGAGATTGCGATCAAGGAAGCGCGGCTCCGTGAAGCTGAAGTCGACCTGCATGCGCTCCAGGCTGCCGGAGAAGCCGAGCCGCACATATTGGCCACGCCCCATCAGATTGCGCTCGGTGATGCTGATGTCGCCGATCACGCCTTCGCTCGTGCTGTAGCCGGCGCCAAAGGACAGCTCGCCGGTCGGCTGCTCGACCACCGAGACCACGAGGACCACGCGGTCAGGGGAGCTGCCGGGCTCGGTCTCGATTTCGACGGTCTTGAAGAAGCCCAAGTTGCGCAGCCGCTTGCGGGCGGCCTCGACGAGGAGCCGATTATAGGCGTCGCCTTCCGCGAGGCGGAACTGACGGCGAATCACATCGTCCTGGGTACGGAAATTGCCGACGATGTTGATGCGCTCGATATAGACGCGCGGCCCTTCGTCGATGACGAAGATGACGCCCATGGTGTGGGTCGACTCGTCACGTTCGAAGCGTGGCCGGACCTGACCGAAGGAGTAGCCCTGCTGCGACGTCGCAATTGTCAGGGCCTCGACAGTCTTCTCGACCTTCTCGGCGTTATAGACGCGTCCCGGACGGACGAGAATCGCGCGGCGCAGCCCGTCGACGTTGAGGGACGGCAATGCGCTCTCGATGTCGATGTTGCCAAAGCGGTAGCGCTCCCCCTCCTCGATCGTGAAGGTAATGAAGAAGCCGCGGCCGTCGGCGTCGAGGTCCGCGGTGGCGGAGACGATGCGGGCATCGGCATAGCCGTTCTTCAGATAGAACTGGCGCAGGAGCTCGCGGTCGAGGTTGAGCCGGTCGGGGTCGTAGATGTTGGTGTTCTTGAGGAAACTCAAGAGGTTCGTCTGCGTCGTGCTGACGATGTAGCGCAGCTGCGAATCGGAGAAGGCCGAGTTGCCGATGAAGTTGATCGCGCGGACCTTGGTGGACGGACCTTCGTTGATCTCGAAAACAACATCGATTCTATTGTTGTCGAGATTGATAATTTGCGGGTTCACCTGGGCGGCATAGAGGCCCTGGCGGCGGTAGAGGTCCATGATGCGCTGTACGTCAGACTGGACGCGGGCGCGGGTGTAAACGGCGCGCGGCTTCATCTGCACCTCGGCGCTCAAGGTCTCGTCCTCGATCTCCTTGTTCCCCTCGAAGGCGACCCTGTTCACGATCGGGTTCTCGGCCACGATGATGACGATGGTCGAACCTTCGCGGCGGATGCGGACATCGGTGAAAAGGCCGGTCGCGAACAGCGCTTTGAGCGATTCGTCGATTTGCGCGGGGTCGTAGGCGTCGCCGGAGGAGAACGTCAGGTAGGAGCGGACCGTCTCCGGCTCGACGCGCTTGTTGCCGATGACGCGGATATTCTGGATGGGGCCGGCACCGGCCTGAGCATGGGCGTACAGGTCCCCAAGGCCTACGCTGAGGCCCAGTGACAGCGGGACAACACTCCACGCTAGGAGAGCCGCGAACAGCCCTCGGGCGAACATAAACCGCACCATTACTGGTGTTGTCCCCTCACGCCGATCCCCCAAAAACACGCAGCACCGGGATCGAAAGTGGCCATTTGTTTGTGGCCGATTTTAGATTCCCACCTCGCCAAGCGGCGGCGACTTCCCCGTTTCCACCGCTTGTGACCGAAATGTCCCGCTTACAAAAACTTCAAGTGAATCAGGTCATTCCAGGTCGCGAAGATCATTAGCATAAGGACGAATGCGAGACCAATACGGAATCCGATCTCTTGGGTGTTTTCACTCAAGGGACGGCCGCGCAAACCCTCAATACCGTAGAACAGAAGGTGACCCCCATCTAGCATGGGTATAGGGAAGAGATTCAACAACCCAATACTTACGGAGATTATGGCGGCGAGGTTTAACAAGGCTACAAAGCCCGCGGACGCCACCTGCCCCGAGACTTGCGCGATTCGGATCGGACCGCCGAGCTGATCGGCGGATTCCCTGCCCGTCACCACGTCATAAAGATAGGCCAGCGACCGCGTGACGACGAAATAGCACTCCTTCACGGCCATGCCGAAGGCGGTGACGGGATCGTGGCGCTTAAGGGTCCAATTGTCGGGCGAAGCGGTGCGCTGAATGCCGAGCAAACCGAGGCGAATCGCATTGCCGAAGCGGTCCTCGATCTCCTTCCGTTCCGGCGTGGCGACGATGTCGAGCCGCTTGCCGTCGCGCTCGACGACGAAATTCAGCTCCTGGTCGGCGCTCGTGCCAACGATGCGCTGCATCTCGCCAAAGCTCTCGATCTCCTCGCCGTCGATGCTGACGATCTTGTCGCCCTGGACGAACCCGGCGCGGGCCGCCACCGAATCGGGCACGACGACGTCGACGGTCGCGGCAGTGATCCGCTCGCCGAACACGGAGAAGATGACCGTGAAGATGGCGATCGCCAGGATGAAGTTGGCGATGGGACCGGCAGCGACCACGGCAGCGCGGGCCGATACGGGCTTACCTTGGAAGCTCCGCGCGCGATCCTCCGGCGCCATGCTGTCGAGGGATTTCTGGCCGGCGCTCGCGGCATTCTCGTCGTCGATGAATTTGACGTAGCCGCCGAGCGGGATCCACGACAGGCGCCAACGGGTGCCGTGCTTGTCGTTGAAGCCGAAAATCTCTGGGCCAAAGCCGATCGAGAACACCTTGACGCCGATGCCATACCAGCGCGCCACCAGGAAATGGCCGAGCTCATGGATAAAGACGACAAGGGTGAGAACGAACAGGAAGGGGACGAGGTAGCCGAGAACGCTGTCACCGATGCCGGCGAGGTTGGTAATCGTGTCCATACGGGGGTGCTATCCTTGAATCGTGACGCTTATTAGCCTGCTCACAGGGCGGTTGCAAACCGCGGCAGAAGCGCCAAAGCGCGCGCTCTCGCCTCTGCGTCGATGGCCAAAACCTCCCCCGCATCGGCGGGGGTCGACTGCGCAAGGTCCGCGGCAGAATCGATCGTCGCCTCGACCAGCGCGGCGATGGAGAGGAAACCAATCTGCTTGGCGAAGAACGCCTCCCCTGCGATCTCGTTGGCGGCGTTGAACACGGTGCCGGCGCTGCGGCCCGCGGCAAGCGCCGCGCGGGCGAGGCGAAGCGCCGGGAAGCGTTCGGGGTCCGGCGCCTCGAAAGTCAGCGTGCCGATCTCCGCAAGATCGAGGCGCCGCGCCGGAACATCCATGCGCTCCGGCCATGCCAGGCTGTAAGCGATCGGCGTGCGCATGTCGGGGCAGCTCATCTGCGCGAGCACGGAGCCGTCGCGATAATAGACGAGGCAGTGCACGAGAGACTGCGGGTGAATGAGAACGTCGAGCTGAGCGGGCGCAAGCGCGAAGAGATGATGCGCCTCCAGGAGCTCTAGACCCTTGTTCATCAGCGTCGCGGAATCGAGCGTCACCTTGCGCCCCATCGACCAGTTGGGATGCTTCAGCGCCTGCTCCAGACTTGCCGTCCCCATCGCCTCACTCGTCCAGGCGCGGAACGGCCCACCCGACGCTGTGAGGCAGACCTTCTCGATATGCTCGCTCTTCGTGCCGTTCATGCCTTGCAGCGCAGCGGCGTGCTCGGAGTCGACGGGAAGAAGCGTCGCGCCATACCGCGCCACCTCCGCCATGAACAGCGCGCCAGCCGAGACGAGGCACTCTTTGTTGGCGAGCGCGATGGTGCGGCCTTGGCGGACGGCGCGCAGCGTCGGCTGCAGTCCGGCGACGCCCACAATCGCGGCCATGATCCAGTCCGCCGGTCTCTCCGCGGCGTCGAGCAGCGCCTCCTGGCCGGCTGCGACCTCGATGCCGGAACCGGCGAGTGCGTCGCGCAACGCGGAGTAGCAGGTCGCATCTGAAAGGACCGCGATCTCAGGCCGATGGCGCAGCGCAAGCTCGGCGAGGCGCGCGACGTTGCGGCCGCCGGTCAGCGCGACGACCTGGTAGCGGGATGCGTTGCGCGCGATGAGGTCGAGGGTGCTCTCGCCGATCGAGCCGGTCGCGCCGAGAACGGAGATACGGCGCGGCTGCGCGTCGGGATGTGAACGGCGGTCAGGTGAACGCAGCGGAAGCACGGGCGTCACTCCTACCAAAGCAAAAGGCCCGCGGCCGGCTGGCCAGGATCGCGCAGCGCGATCGCGGCGGCCACCACCGCCGCGAGGAGGAAGCCATCGAGACGGTCGAGAAGGCCGCCATGTCCGGGGATCAACTGGCTCATGTCCTTCGTTCCGAAATGGCGTTTCACCGCACTCTCAAAGAGATCGCCGAATTGGCACGCCAGCGCGAGGCAGACGGCGACCGCCCCGAGCGCCCAGGCAGAAGTGTCACCGATAGCGGCGGCGAAAGCATAGCCGATCAGGGCCGGCGCAAGGGTGCCAATAAGAAAGCCGCTCCAGGTCTTTTTGGGCGAGATGCTTGGCGCAAGCTTGGGCCCGCCCAGGAGGCGCCCGGCGACATAGGACACGGTGTCGGTGGTCCAGGCCACCACCAGCACGAAGAGGATTGCCACCGCTCCGAGGGCCTCATCTCCCCGTAGCCAGACGAGAGCAGCGACGGGCAGCGCCACGTAAACGACCCCAACCGCCGACCAGACCGCGCGGGAGGCGGGACGGCCAAGGGCCGCCACAATCCCGATCGCGAGAACGAAGACGAGCAGCGCCAGGTCGATGCGTCCAAGGGCGACGAGGATCGCTGCCGCTGCAACCGAAACCATCTGCATGATGGCAGCGGCATCGAAGCCGGCACTCCGCACGAGCCTGCCCCATTCCCACGCGACGGCGAAACTCGCCAGGATGACGAGAGCGAGAAAGGTCCAAGGACTGAGGAACGTCGCAGCGATGGCGACGGTTGCGAGAACGAGAGCGGATACGACCCTGAGAGGAAGTTCCGACAGTGAGGCGGCCTCGGGCCGATCTTTGCGCCGCAGGGTGCCGGCTCGCGTCACGCGGTCGATCTCGCCGAGGTTCCCCCAAAGCGACGGCTCCGGCCCTGAAACTCGGTGATCGCGGCCTCGAACACTTCGCGCGCAAAATCCGGCCAATAGACATCGACGAAGACGAACTCGCTGTAGGCGAGCTGCCACAGAAGGAAGTTGCTCAAGCGCAGCTCGCCGCTCGTGCGGATCAGGAGGTCCGGATCCGGAAGGTCCGACGTATCGAGATAGCTGCCGAATGTCTCGGAGGTCACATCGGCGGGCGAGAGCTTGCCGCTTGCCACCTCTTCCGCAACGCGCCGCACGGCGCGGGTGATCTCGTCGCGCGAGCCGTAGTTGAATGCAATCGTCAGATTGAGCGTTGCGTTGGCTTCGGTCAGCGCGACGGCGTCGTCGATGAGACGCAGCAGATCGGGGTCGAGCCCATCGCGCGCGCCGATGACGCGGATCTTGACCCCCTGCTTGTGCAGCTCCGCCAGATCGCGCTGCACGAAACGCCGCATGAGGCCGAACAGAAATTGGATCTCGTGTTGCGGCCGCGACCAGTTCTCGGAGGAGAAGCTGAACAGCGTGAGATGCGTGACGCCAAGCTCGAGCGCTGCCTTCACCGTGGCGCGCACGCTCTCGACCCCCTGACGATGGCCTTCGGTGCGCGGCAGGCCGCGCTCGGCCGCCCAGCGCCCGTTGCCATCCATGATGATCGCCACGTGGAGGCCAGACGTCTCGCCGTCGGGCCAAGCGAGCTTATCCATTGCAAGCGTCACGTTTCGGCTGCTCCGAATGCGGGGGCGATAGGGTGCCCCCTAGACCTGCATGATTTCGGCTTCCTTGGCCGCGAGGGATTCGTCGATTTCCTTGATGACCTTGTCGGTCAACTCTTGAACTTTCGTTGAGAGCGAGTGGTGCTCGTCCTTGCCGATCTCGGCATCCTTCTCGGCCTTTTTCAGGTGCTCCATCCCGTCCCGGCGCACATTGCGCACGGCGATCCGGGCCTGCTCCGAATATTTGTGAGCGACCTTCACGAGCTCCTGCCGGCGCTCTTGGTTAAGCTCCGGGATGGGGAGCCGCAAGGTCTGTCCCTCCACGACGGGATTAAGACCGAGGTCGGATTCGCGAATGGCGCGCTCGACCGCTCCGACCTGGGTCCGATCCCAGACCTGCACCGTAATCATCCGGGGCTCCGGGACGTTGACCGTGGCGAGCTGATTGAGAGGCATGGGGTTGCCATAGGCGCTGACCGTGATGGGATCGAGAAGGCTTGCGCTTGCGCGTCCGGTCCGCAGGCCGCTGAATTCCTGTTTCAGCACGGCGGCGGCGCCGCGCATACGCCTTTCCAGTTCTTTGAGATCGAAGCTAGACATGACGCCGCCTCCCCTGCGCGGCCGTATGGTTACCGGCCTTGTTCAGACTTTCCGCAGGTCTACTTACCGCTTCCGCCGTCTATCGTGGTGGAAGATCCTCTGCCCTGCAATATTTCCGCCAGACCGCCTTGGGTCTTCAGGGAAAAGACAATTATCGGAATCCGATTGTCTCGGGCAAGGGCGATCGCAGCCCCGTCCATGATGCGCAAATCCTTCTCCAGCACGTCGTTGTAGCTGAGGCGGTCATAGCGCTTGGCGTCCGGGGTCTTGGCGGGGTCGGCGCTATAGACGCCGTCGACTTGCGTCGCCTTGAAAAGCGCGTCGCAGCCCATCTCCGCGGCCCGCAAGGTTGCCGCCGTATCCGTGGTGAAGAATGGATTGCCGGTGCCGGCGACGAAGATCACTACCCTGCCCCTGTTCAGGTGGCGGAGCGCCGGCAGACGCGCGAAGGACTCACATACCGTCGGCATGGGGATCGCGGACATGACCCTGGCCGAAACGCCCTTCTTATGCAGAGCATCGGCGAGAGCCAGCCCGTTCATCACCGTCGCCAGCATGCCCATATAGTCGCCGGTCGCGCGGTCCATCCCGTTGGCCGCGCCGGCCAATCCGCGATAGATGTTGCCGCCACCGACGACGACGCTGATCTTAGTCCCGAGAGCGGCACCTTCGGCGATGTCGCCCGCGATGCGCGAGAGCACAGCGGGATCGATGCCATGACCATTCGCGCCCATCAGGGCTTCGCCCGAGAGCTTCACCAGCACTTTTTGGTAGTGGGGAGATGCCATCGCACTCTGTCTCGCCAAGGCTCAATCCGGGGCGGCTACGGCAGAAGACGCCACGCGTGCGAAGGTCTGCGGCCACGCGAATCAATCGCGCGGCCGGTTGACCTTATGATCCCGACGCCGCAGCGGCAACTTCGGCCGCGAAGTCGCTGTCGCTCTTTTCGATGCCCTCGCCCAGGGCGAAGCGGTAAAAGCCCGTCACCTTGATCGGGCCCCCGACCTCTTTCTCGCTCTCGGCCAGGGCCGCTTTCACGGTCTTGTCCGGATCGACGACGAAGGCCTGCTCGAGAAGGACGACCTCCGCGTAATACTTGCGCAAGCGGCCCTCGACCATCTTGTCGATGACAGCGTCCGGCTTGCCGGACTCCCTGGCCTGCTCCGCAAGCACCCCGCGCTCGCGCTCGATCAAGTCTTTGTCGAGATTGGCGACGTCGATGCTTTGCGGGTTGGCGGCAGCGATGTGCATGGCGACCTGACGCCCGACGGCGGCGAGCTTGTCGCCATCGCCTGTGGACTCCAGCGCCACGATGACACCGATGCGCCCGAGATTGGGTGCGATGGCATTGTGGACGTAGCTCGCCACGGCGCCCTTCTTGGCGTCCAGATAGGTCGCCCGGCGCAGCGTCATGTTCTCGCCGATCGAGCCCACGAGTTCCTTGATGGTTTCGGCAACGCTTTCCTTGCCGGATCCATAAGGCGCCTTTTCGAGTTTCTCGGCGTCGCCTTTCGTCTTCAAAGCGGCTGTCGCAACATTCCTGACCAACTCTTGGAATTGATCGTTGCGAGCGACGAAGTCCGTCTCCGAATTGACCTCGACGAGAGCGGCTTCCTTGGCATTGGCGGCAAGGCCGATCAGGCCTTCGGCCGCGACGCGCCCGGCCTTCTTCGCAGCCTTGGCGAGACCTTTGGTGCGCAGCCAGTCGACCGCCGCTTCCATGTCGCCGCTCGTTTCGTTCAAGGCGGCCTTGCAGTCCATCATGCCTGCGCCGGTCTTGTCGCGCAGTTCTTTCACCTTGCTTGCAGTGATCTCAGCCATTTCATTCTCCGCCGCTACGTCTTTGCGGCTTGCTTTGATAACTTACGCCGTCTCGCCGGCAGTCGCGGCCTGCTCGGGAGCGGCTGCTTCTGCAGGAGCCTGCTCGGCTTCCGCCGGCGCCTCTGCTTTCGGCTTGGGACCGCGGCCGGGCTTTCTGCGTTGGCGTCGATCGCCGGCCTCGCCCTCGCCGTTCCGGAGAGCCGGCTCGGACATTTCGTCGGACGATCCCAAATCCATGCCCACGGCGCTTTGGCCGCGCTCGATGCCGTCGATGGCGGCGCGCGCGATCACGTCGCAGTAAAGCGTAATGGCGCGGCCGGCGTCGTCATTGCCCGGGATCGGGAAGGTGATGCCTTCCGGATCGCAATTGGAATCGACCACCGCGACGACCGGAATGTTCAGCTTGCGCGCCTCGGCGATGGCGATCGCCTCTTTATTCGTATCGATGACGAAGATGAGGTCGGGCAACGCGCCCATGTCCTTGATGCCGCCAAGGGCGCGCTCGAGCTTGTCGCGCTCGCGGGTCAGCTGCAGCAGTTCCTTCTTGGTGAGGCCGTGCGCTTCACCGGCGAACAACTCTTCGAGCGACTTCAGCCGCTTGATGGAATTCGAGATGGTGCGCCAGTTGGTCAGCGTGCCGCCAAGCCAGCGATGATTGACGAAATACTGCGCGCAGGAGCGCGCGGACTCCGCTACGGCTTCGGAAGCCTGCCGCTTCGTGCCGACGAAGAGCACGCGACCGCCGCGTGCCACCGCATCGCCCACGGCGACCAGCGCCTGATGCAACAGGGGCACGGTCTGGGTGAGGTCCATGATGTGGATGTTGTTGCGAGACCCATAGATGAACGGCGCCATCTTCGGGTTCCAGCGGTGGGTTTGGTGACCAAAATGCACGCCAGCTTCCAACAGCTGACGCATAGTGACATCGGGCAGTGCCATGGGCCTGCTTGCTCCTTTTTCCGGTTCTGCCGCCGCAGGAGTGAGACCGGCACGATGTCCGGTCACCGGAGCGAGCGAAGGGGCAAGGAAACCAAGCCCCAGCGACGCTTGAAACCTGCGTGTGAGATGGGGCGGTTATACGGACGGAAACGGCCATTGGCAAGGCCTGGAGGCCGGCCTTGCGGCCCCTAAAGGGCTCTGACGGCGGCCACGCCAGCCACCATTTGCAGGGCGCCACGCTGCTTCGGGGTGGCGTCGATGCCCTTCGGCAGGACGAACTCGACCTCCCGGCCGAGGCCGTCGAGGCGCACCACGAGCCGGAGCTGCCCCTTCCCGCCTTTCGGCCCCATCTGCTCGGCGAGCGACGGCAGGGCGCGGGGGTCATCCACATAGATCTTCATCCCGGCCTGACGCCCTTCGGCGGCTTTCTCCAGGGATGTCAGCCGCTGCACGCGGACTTTCACCGTCTCGCCGTCCGCCTCCGCCTCGACGTCGAGGAGGACGGGCGTGCCGGGGACGAGGAGTTCGCGGGACGCGGCAAGCACCTCGGAGAAGAGCACGGCTTCGAACTGGCCGGTGGGCTCGGAAAAGGCGGCGAAGGCGTAAGAGTTGCCGGTCTTGCTCTTGCGCTCGCGCGCGGAAAGCACCGTACCTGCGAGCACACCGACGACGCGGCGCACGCGCGCCTTGGCGGCGAAGTCGGCCCAGGTCTCGGCGCCGAGCGCCTCCAGCACGTCCTTATAGTCATCGAGCGGATGGCCGGTGAGGAAGAACCCCACCGCCTCGAATTCATGCGAGAGGCGATCGATGGGCAGCCAGGGTTTCGCGCTGCGGAACTCGATCGCGGCGATGGGACTCGTTTCGCCGGAGAAGAGATCGTCCTGCCCTTCCGTGCTCGCCTCCTGGGACCGGTTGCCGGCGGCGATCATGCGGTCGACATTGGCGTGCGCGGTCGCGCGGTCGATGCCAAGATCGTCAAGCGCGCCGGCAGCAGCGAAGGTCTCCAGCGCGCGCTTGTTCAGGTAGCGCGGGTTGATGCGGCGGGAGAAATCGCCGAGATCGCGGAACGGCCCACCGGCCCCGCGCTCCTCGCAAAGATGCTCAACTGCCTGACGTCCGACATTCTTGAGCGCGGCGAGCGAATAGCGGATGGCTTGGTCGCTCGGCAGGAAGCCGACCTCGGAATGGTTGATCGACGGCGGTTCGATGCGGATGCCGAGACGGCGCGCTTCCTGGGCGAAGCCGTTCAGCTTGTCGGCGTTACCCATGTCGAGGGTCATCGAGGCCGCGATGAACTCGGTCGTGTGGTTCGCCTTGAGATAGGCGGTCTGGTAGGCGATGAGCGCGTAGGCCGCGGCGTGGGACTTGTTGAAGCCGTAGCCCGCGAACTTCGCCACCAGCTCGAAGATATATTCGGCGCGTGCGCGGTCGACGCCGTTCTGCACCGCGCCCTCGACGAAGCGCTTCCGCTGCGCGTCCATCTCCGCCTTGATCTTCTTGCCCATCGCCTTGCGCAAATGATCGGCCTGCGCCAGCGAGAAGTTCGACAGCACCTGCGCGATCTGCATCACCTGCTCCTGGTAGATGATGACGCCGTAGGTCTCCTCGAGGATCGGCTCGATCATCGGATGCAGGCTGTCGATCTGCTCGCGGCCGTGCTTGCGGTTCACGTAGGTGTCGATGTTGTCCATCGGGCCGGGGCGATAGAGCGCGACGATGGCGATGATGTCCTCGAAGCGGTCGGGCTTCAGCTTGCGCAGGGCATCGCGCATCCCCTGCCCTTCGAGCTGGAACACGCCGACTGTGTCGCCTGCCTGGAGGAGCTCGTAGGTTCCGGCGTCGGTGAGCGGCAGGCGGCCGGGATCGATCGCGACGCCGCGCCGCGCGAGGAGCGCCCGCGCGGTCTCGATGACGGTGAGCGTCTTCAGGCCAAGAAAGTCGAACTTCACGAGACCCGCGGCCTCCACCCATTTCATGTTGAACTGGGTGGCGGGGAGCTGCGCGCGCGCGTCGCGGTAGAGCGGCACGAGCTCGGTCAGCGGCCGGTCGGCGATCACGACGCCGGCGGCATGGGTCGACGCGTGGCGGTAGAGACCTTCGAGCCGTTGCCCGATGTCGAGCAGCTTGGCCACGATCGGCTCCTGATCGCGCGCCTCCTGCAACCGCGGCTCGCCGGCGATGGCTTGCGCCAGGGTGACGGGGTTGGCGGGATTGTTGGGCACGAGCTTGCACAGCCGGTCGACCTGCCCGTAGGGCATTTGCAGGACGCGGCCGACATCGCGCAGCACCGCGCGCGCCTGCAGCTTGCCGAAGGTGATGATGTGCGCCACGCGGTCGGCGCCGTAGCGCTCGCGCACATAGGCGATCACCTCGTCGCGGCGGTCCTGACAGAAGTCGATGTCGAAGTCGGGCATCGACACGCGCTCGGGATTGAGGAAGCGCTCGAAGATGAGGCCGAAGCGGATCGGATCGAGGTCGGTGATGGTGAGCGCATAGGCGACGAGCGAGCCGGCACCAGAGCCGCGCCCCGGACCGACCGGAATGCCGTGGCCCTTGGCCCATTGAATAAAGTCGGCGACGATCAGGAAATAACCCTGATAATTCATGCCGGTAATAACTTCGAGCTCGAAAGCGAGACGCTCCGCATAGGCTTGCGCGTCGTGCCCCGGCGCCGTGCCGTCCTGCGCAAGGCGCGCGGCAAGGCCGTCTTCCGCCTGGCGCCTCAGCTCCGCCGCCTCGATCTCGCCCTGGGCGGCGCCGGTCACGCTGCCCGGCAGGCTTTGCGGCAGGATCGGCATGCGCTCGGTCGGCCGGAACGCGCAGCGCCGCGCGATCTCGACGGTGTTCTCTATCGCCTCGGGAAGGTCGGCGAAGAGCTGCCGCATCTGCTCCGCGGTCTTGAAGTAGTGCTCGGCGCTGAGGCGGCGGCGGTCGTCGACGGCGACGTAGGAACCGGCGGCGATGCAAAGCAGCGCGTCATGGGCCTCGAAGTCGCTCGCCGTCTCGAAATAGGGCTCGTTGGTCGCGACGATGGGAAGGTCGAGGTCGTAGGCGAGGTTCAGAAGGAGTGGCTCGACCGCCCTCTCCCGCGGCAGGCCATGACGTTGCAGCTCCACATAAAGCCGGTCGCCGAAGAGGTCGCGCAGCGCCTCGAGCCGCGCCCGCGCAAGCTCCAGATTGTTCTCCGCCAGAGCCAGATCGACCACGCCGTCGGGGCCGCCGGTGAGCGCGATGAGGCCGTCCGTATGCGGCGCGAGCTCCGCGATCGAGGTCACCACCTCGCCGGTCTCGGCGGCCGTCAGGTAGGCGGCGCTCGAAAGCCGCATGAGGTTGGCGTAGCCGCGCTCGTCCTTGGCCAGAAGCGCGATCCGGCCTTCCGTGCGGGGACGAAGGTCGGCGCCTTGCGTCGGGTCGCGCTCGGCGGAGAAGGTCAGGCTGAGGGTGAGGCCGATGATCGGCTGGACCCCGGCCTCGGCCATGTAGTGGGAGAATTCGAGCGCGCCGAAAAGATTGTTGGAGTCCGTGAGCGCCATCGCGGGCGCGGCGTCCGCCTTTGCCAACGCCGCGAGGCGCGGGATCGGCAGCGCGCCTTCAAGCAGCGAATAGGCGGAATGGACGCGCAGATGCACGAACGGATTGTCGGCAGTTCCGGACATTCAGGCTCCTTGGTCGTGGCCATTACCCGGGGATTCGCGCGGCCAGGCAACGGGCGCCGCGCACTCGTCCCTTCTATCCACCGCCCCACCATGTTCTTCTTTTGTTCTAGATGCAAGCGCGGCCCGAACCGACCTAGACCTCGATCTCCGCGACGGCGAGCTCTTCATCGACCAGAAGCCCCTCTGCAAGGCGGAGCACCCGGTCCATGCGGGCGGCAAGCTCAAGGTTGTGCGTGGCGATCACGGCGGCCACGCCCGCCTCGCGCACCAGCAGCATCATCTGCTCGAACACGCGCTCGGCGGTCGGCGGGTCGAGATTTCCAGTCGGCTCGTCCGCCAGGAGAACCTTCGGCCCATTGGCAACGGCGCGGGCGATCGCCACCCGCTGCTGCTCGCCACCGGAAAGTTGTGCGGGGCGGTGATTGCGGCGTT
>DASQLK010000191.1:0-5575 GCA_035630055.1 Methyloceanibacter sp.
TGGAGAAGCTCGGCCTCGAAGCGGCCGACGGAAGAGACCGGCAGGGGATCGAGATAGCCGTTCACGCCGGCATAGATGACCACGACCTGCTCCTCGACTTTGAGCGGCGAGAATTGCGGCTGCTTCAAGAGCTCGGTCAGCCGTGCGCCCCGGTTGAGTAGCCGCTGCGTGGCCGCGTCCAGATCGGAGCCGAACTGCGCGAAGGCAGCCATCTCGCGATACTGCGCGAGCTCGCCTTTGATCTTGCCTGCAACCTGCTTCATGGCCTTCACCTGTGCGGCGGAGCCCACGCGGCTCACCGACAGGCCGACGTTCACCGCAGGACGGACGCCCTGATAGAAAAGGTCGGTCTCGAGGAAGATCTGCCCGTCCGTGATCGAAATCACGTTGGTCGGAATGTACGCCGATACGTCATTGGCCTGGGTCTCGATCACCGGCAGCGCCGTCAGCGAGCCTGAGCCGTTGTCGGCATTCAGCTTGGCGGCGCGCTCGAGCAGCCGCGAGTGCAGGTAGAACACGTCGCCGGGATAGGCCTCGCGTCCTGGCGGACGGCGAAGCAGCAAGGACATCTGACGATAGGCCACCGCCTGCTTGGAAAGATCATCGTAAGCGACGAGGGCGTGCATGCCGTTGTCGCGGAAATATTCGCCCATGGCGCAGCCGGTGAAGGGTGCGAGAAACTGCATGGGCGCGGGATCGGAGGCGGTCGCAGCGACCACTATGGTGTAGGGGAGAGCGCCGTTGTCCTCCAGCACCTTCACGAACTGCGCGACGGTGGAGCGCTTCTGGCCGATGGCCACATAGATGCAATAGAGCTTGGATTTCTCGTCGCCGCGCTCGTTGATCGCCTTCTGGTTGAGGATGGCGTCGAGGATGATTGCGGTCTTTCCGGTCTGGCGGTCGCCGATGATGAGCTCGCGCTGGCCGCGGCCGATCGGGATCAGCGCATCGATGGCCTTGAGGCCGGTCTGCATCGGCTCGTGCACGGACTGGCGGGGGATGATGCCGGGGGCCTTCACGTCGGCGCGGCGCTTCTCGTCGGACTCGATCGGGCCCTTGCCGTCGATGGGATTGCCGAGGGCATCGACCACGCGGCCAAGCAGGCCCTTGCCGACCGGCACCTCCACGATGGCGCCGGTGCGCTTGACGATGTCGCCTTCCTTGATGTGGCGGTCATCGCCGAAGATCACGATGCCGACATTGTCGATCTCGAGATTGAGGGCCATGCCGCGCGTGCCGTCGGCGAACTCCACCATCTCGCCGGCCTGCACCTTGTCGAGGCCGTAGACGCGGGCGATGCCGTCGCCCACGGACAAGACCTGCCCGATTTCGGAGACTTCCGCCTCCTGGCCAAAATTCTTGATCTGCTCCTTCAGGATCGAGGAGATCTCAGCGGCGCGGATATCCATCAGCCAACCTCATTCATGGCGTGCTTCAAACTGTTCAGCTTCGTGCGGAGCGACGTGTCGACCATGCGGCTGCCGATCGTGACGACGAGGCCGCCGAGAAGGGTCGGATCAACGCGCTCCTCCAGCTGCACGTCCTTGCCGAGGGCGGCCTTCAGGGCCTGCTTCAGGGCCGTGCGCTGGGTATCCTGGAGTTTTGCCGCGGCAACGACCTGGGCGCTGACCTCGCCGCGATGGCGGGCGAGCTGGCCGCGGAAGGCGCGCAGCATGGCGGGGACGGCGAAGAGCCGGCGGTTCCTGGTGACGAGCAGGAGAAAATTCTTGGTAAGCCCTTCGATCTTAAGCTTATCGAGGATGGCGGCCAGCGCGCGCGCCTGCTGCTCGGCGCTGAAAAGCGGGCTTTTTACGAGGGCGGTCAGGTCTTCGAAGGCATCGAGCGCTTCGCCAAAGCGGTTGAGGTCGTTTTCGACCTTGTCGAGGGCCTTGGCCTCGCGCGCCAGCTCGAACAGGGCGTTCGCATAGCGGCCCGCAACGCCCGCATTTGAAAGTTCTTCGCCAGCCACTCGAAATGCCTTTCCCGGACGGCTGCTTTTGCTCAGTCGCGCCCGCCAAGCCAATGCTCTTGCTTGATTAGACCCCCGCGTCAACAGGCGGAAAAAGCGCCGTCAACGGCCCTGCGGAAGCCCGGCGTGCGTTTAACATAGGCCAAGGGGTGGGCGCAACAATCGGAGGGTAGATTCTCCAGAAAAGAGAGGCGTTTGCGGACACTGGACGCGCTGATTTGGGTCAGTGTTCGCCGCCTCACAAAAAGCTGTAGGGATCGACATCCACCTGCAGGCGGAGGTCGCCCTTGGGCTTCGGCGCGTCCTTGAGCCAGAGGCGCAGATAGGCCTGGAGATCGGCCTCGCGGGCCGACTTCACCAGCAGGCGGAAGCGGTAGCGGCCGCGGATCACGGCGAGCGGCGCTTCGGCGGGCCCGAGTACCTGGATCTTCGCGGCCTGCGGCGCGGACCGCGCAACATTGCGGGCGAATTGCTCGGAAATATCGCGGGAACTGCCGGAAATGAGGAGGGACGCGAGGCGGCCGAACGGCGGCAGAGTCGCGTCTTTGCGCGCGGAAATCTCGCGCTCGAGGAACGTGTCACGGTCTCCTGACACAAGCGCCTGGATGACGGGATGGTCAGGCATGTAGGTCTGGATCAGGCCGCGACCCTTGATGGCGGCGCGTCCGGCGCGTCCCGTCACCTGATGCATCAACTGGAAGGTGCGCTCCGCCGCGCGCGGATCTGCGTGGGACAGACCGAGATCGGCGTCGATGACGCCGACCAGGGCAAGGCCGGGGAAGTGGTGGCCCTTGGCGACGAGCTGCGTGCCGACGACGACATCGACCTCGCGCTCCTCGATCTCACGCAAGGTCTCGCGCAGGTCCGAAACACTCGGGGTGATGTCGCTGGAGAGAAGAACGCGCTTCGCATCCGGAAAGCGCTCGGCCACCTCCTCGGCGATGCGCTCGATGCCCGGACCGCAGGCGACGAGTGACTCCTCCGCACCGCAATTGGGACAGGTATCGGGGATCGGCGCAAAGGTACCGCAATGATGACATTCCAGGCGGCGGCGAAAGCGGTGCTCGACGAGCCAGGCCGAGCAGTTCGGGCATTCGAAGCGGAAGCCGCATTTGCGGCAAAGGGTGATCGGCGCGTAGCCGCGGCGATTGAGGAAGAGGAGCACCTGCTCGCCGCGCGCCAATGTCTCGCTCATCGCTTCGACGAGCGGCGGCGAGAGCCAGCGCCCGCGCTCGGGCGGCGCCGTCCGCATGTCGATCGCCTCGATCGCGGGCAGGCTCGCGGCCTTGTAGCGCTCGGCGAGGCGGATGTGATGGTAGCGGCCTTGCGTCACGTTCACGAGGCTCTCGATGGAGGGCGTCGCCGAGCTCAGCACGACGGGACAATGGCCGAGCGAACCGCGCAGCACGGCCATGTCGCGCGCCTGATAGCACACGCGCTCCTCCTGCTTGTAGCTTTGGTCATGCTCCTCATCGACGACGATGAGACCGAGGTTGGAGAAGGGCAGGAACAGCGCGGAGCGCGCGCCAACCACAAGCTTGGCCTCGCCTTCCGCCACCGCCCGCCACACCCGGCCACGTACGGGTCCGGAGACGCCGGAGTGCCATTCGGCGGGCCGCGCGCCGAAGCGCTCCTCGCAGCGGGCAAGGAACTGGCTGGTGAGCGCAATCTCTGGGATCAGCACCAGCGCCTGCTGACCGCGCTTGAGCGCGGCGGCAATGGCTTCGAAATAGACCTCGGTCTTGCCAGAGCCGGTCACGCCATCCAGCAGGCTGACAGCGAAGCCGTCTCCGGTCTGCGAGAGCAAGTCTGCCGCCGCCGCAGCCTGCTCCGGGGTGAGGCGGGCACGCTCGCTGCTAAGATCGAAGGGCATCGACCAAGGGTCGGGCAAAGGCTCGGCAACAAGGACACCAGCGTCGACAAGGCCTGAGATAACGCCGGTGCTGACGCCGGCGGCTTCGGCCAGGCTCGATTTGGTCCAGATCATGCCGTTGCGCGCCACCTCCAGCACGCGCGTGCGCGCAGGCGTCATCCGCTCCGGGGCGTGCCCTTTCAGGCGGACGCCCATGCGCGGCGCGGGCGGGTCGAAGGCCTGGCTCGCGCTCATCATCATGCGCAGAACCATGCCGGGTGTGGAGAGGTTGTAGGCGGCGACCCAAGCGGCAAAGGCGAGCGAAACAGAGGGCAGCGGCGGGACGTCATGCAGCACAGCGATGATGTCGCGAAGCTTGCTGCGGTCGATCTTGGGTAGTTCGGCATTCTCGGGGCGCGTCCACACGACGCCGAGATATTCGACGGGTCCGAGCGGCACGACCACGAACTGGCCCGGCACCACGGCCACGCCCTCGGGCACGGCGTAATCGTAGGGCGCCGGCAGTGCGAGCGGCAGCAGCACGGGGACGGTTACGGGATCGGATTTCGCCAAGGCAAGCGGGGCTTTCCGGTTAAGCTCAGTGAAGGGGTCCTGTCCCATGATAGCGATTCGCGCCAGAGGGCGCTGAGACGAGGGGGCAAAAGTGGAGCACGGCGGAGCCGAAAGGCTTGTCGCGGCGGAGGACGTGAAGGGCGCGGCCGCGGCCTGGCTCGCCTATCTCGGCACCGAGCGGCAACTCTCTCCGAAGACGAGCGAGGCCTATGCCCGCGATCTCGCGCAGTTTCTGGCGTTCCAGGCGGAGCATGGCAACTGTCTCCCGGACGTGCCACGGCTTCTGGCGCTCTCCGCCCGTGACGTGCGCGCCTTTCTCGCCGCGCGGCGCGGCAAGGGGGTCGGCAGCCGCAGCCTGTCACGCACGCTCTCGGCCTTGCGCATGTTCTACCGGTTCCTAGAGCGGCGCGGTTACGGCAAGAACGACGCCGTGCGCGCGGTGTCGCTGCCGAAAATCCCCCACTCCGTGCCGAAGCCGCTGACCGCGCCGAAAGCCACGGCGGTGATCGAGAGCGCGGACCTTGCATCGCCGGAGGCGGAGGACTGGATCGTCGCCCGCGATACCGCCGTGCTGACGCTTCTCTATGGCTCTGGTTTACGCATCTCCGAAGCGCTGTCGCTCACCCGGCGCGAGGCGCCGATCAAGGGCCGCGACATGCTGCGCGTGCTCGGCAAAGGCGGCAAGATGCGGGTCGTGCCCGTGCTACCCATCACGCGGGAGGCGGTCGAGGCCTATCTCGATCTCTGCCCGGTGCCGCTCCCGGGAGACGGTCCGCTCTTCGTCGGCGCGCAGGGACGGCAGCTTTCGCCGCGCCTCATCCAGCTCGCGATCGCACGCATGCGCGGTACGCTCGGCCTGCCGGACACGGCAACGCCGCACGCGCTGCGGCATTCCTTCGCCACGCATCTCCTCGGCGCGGGTGCAGACCTGCGCGCCATCCAGGAGCTGCTCGGCCACGCCAGCCTTTCGACGACGCAGGGCTACACGGAGGTGGACCGCGCGCATCTCCTCAAGATCTACACGAGTGCCCATCCGCGTTCCTGACCATCGCTGGAGAAGCCTATGCTGAAGACCATCCGTTTCATCGCCATCATGCTCGCCGCCCTCACGCTCGGCCTCGGGTTCTGCCATCTCATGCAGCTCCCGGCGCGCATGGCCTGGGACCAATATCTCTGGGTCG
>DASQLK010000192.1:0-3148 GCA_035630055.1 Methyloceanibacter sp.
TGTCGGCGAGATAGCGGTCGCGGTCGGCGTAGGCGAGACGCTCCGCCTCGGCAATTAGGTGAGTCGGCTCGACCTGGAAGGGCTGCGGTCCGAGATTGAACGGCGCCGCGATGCCGAGGGTCTGCGCGACCGCGGCACCACCGGACGATGGCGGTCCCATGCCGCAGACCTCGTAGGCCCGATAGGGCGAGCAGAGCGGCGCCCGCTCTTTCGCGTGATAATTCGTAAAGTCCGATAGGGCGAGTTTGCCAGCGCCGCGTGGATCGCTGGTGACGGCTTTGACGATATCGGCAGCAATCTCGCTTGTGTAGAAACGCTCCGGCCCGTCGCGGGCGATCAGTTCCAGGGTGTCTGCCAAGGCGGGGTTGCGGAGCTTGTAACCGGTCGGCCAGGGCCGTCCGTCCTTGTCGAAGAAGAGGGCCTGCGCCTCGGGCGAGAAGCTCTGCGGACCGAGCTCGGCGAGCTGCGAGCCCAGGCGCGGCGGCACGGCGAACCCGTCGCGGGCGAGCGCGATCGCCGGTGCGAACAGCTCGGCCCAGGGCAGCTTGCCGTGGCTCGCATGAGCTTGCGCGAGGGCGGCGAGCACCCCGGGAACGCCGACCGCTCGCCCGCTCGCCTTCACTTCGGCGCGGGGCAACGGCTTTCCCTGCGGATCGAGAAAAAGCTCCGGCGACGCGGCAGCAGGCGCGGTCTCGCGGCCGTCTATGCTCGTCAGCGTCTTGTTGCCTTGATCCCAATACAAAATGAAAGCGCCGCCGCCGATGCCTGAGGATTGCGGCTCGACGACATTCAGCACCATCTGCACGGCGATGCCGGCGTCGACCGCGCTGCCGCCCTTGCTGAGGATCGCGAGGCCCGCCTCGGCGGCTAGAGGATGGGCGGCGACAACCATCTGCCGCTTCGCCGTGACGAGCGGCTTCGGCGCGAAGCCGGTCGCGCTCTCCGGCTGCTCGAAGGCGTGCGCGCCAAGATTTGAGAAGCCCAGAATGATCGCGCCGATCAGGGCTGCCGTGGCGCAAAGCTTCAAGACGTAGCTGTTCATGATGACAGCATAGCTGGTTTGCCCCGAGAGGAGCCACCAGGCGGCAAGCTGACGCGAATCGCGGTCAGGCGGAGAGATCAGGCCGCAGACCGTCGCGAATCGGCTTTGGCCAGCGTCGCCGCTTCATCGTTCGGCAGGAGGAGAACGGTCGCATTTCTGCAGGTCTTGGCACGATAAAGCGCCTTGTCGGCCCGCCGGAGTGTCTTTCTAAAATCGTCTTCCGACGGGCACAGCGTGGTCACGCCGAAGCTGCCCGTCACCACGACGCTCTGCAGGTCGAAGACCATCGGCTCATCAGCAAGCACCCGTCTTATTTTCTCAGCAACAACGTGCGCCCCTTCCGCCGTGGTGTTGGGGAGCATAATCGCGAACTCTTCTCCGCCTACGCGCGCGAGCCGGTCGGTTGTTCGCAGTTCGCTTTGGCATCTCGCGGCGACTTTCCGAAGAATGTAATCGCCCGTTGGGTGCCCAAACTTTTCATTGATCGACCTGAAATGATCGAGGTCGAACATGATGCATCCCAGCTGGCGGCCCATGCGGCGTGCGATGGTCACTTCCTTCTCAGCTTCCAAGAAAAGGGCTCGCCGCGTGAGCGCGCCGGTCAGGCTGTCAGTCATCGCCAGCTTGCGCAGCTCCAGAGCTTCCACGACGAGGCGGCCGAGGTCGCTCATGGCCTCAATCTGTTCTCGGGTCATTTCACGCGGAATCGTATCGAGAGCGCAGAGAGAACCGATGTTAAATCCGCTCGGTGTCTTGAGAGGCACGCCGACGTAGAATCGGATGCCGTCCTCGCAGGCAACGAGCGGGTGCTCGGCAAAGCCGGCATCGGCCAGCGTGTCGGGAATGACGAGGGGCCCATCGCTTTCGATCGTGTGGGTGCAAAAAGAGTCGCCACGGCAACCTTCCAACGCGTCGGTTCCCTGTCGGGACTTGAACCACTCTCGGTCCTTGTCGACGAAGGAAACCCGGGCCCTTGAGCTTCCAGTCGTAAGCCGGACGAGTCTCGTGATCCGGTCGAAGGTTTCTTCCGGCTCTGTATCGAGGACGTCGTAGTCGTAGAGAGCCGCGAGACGCTGCTCCTCCAAATCATATCGATTTTGGGCCATTCACTGTTCTTTTCTTGTTATTTCGACACGGGTGGCGGCTAAGCGGACTAAGTTGCACTTAGTCCGTTTGGTAGCGTCCACCTTGGCAGAGATGGTAGAGGCGCCGCAGCGATGAGGGTGATCAGGTGCCTCACCCGTTGCGATGACTGGGATCTGCCTCAGTGCCTCAGCAGACACCATCGCGATGTTGTTCCGATGAATCGGGGCAGGCGTATTTGATGGGCTTTGTTCATTGTTCCGCGCGTCTCGCTTAATGGAAGTCGCGGGATTTCGGGATGATGCGCTCGGCGCGCGGGTGCTTTCGCGGATGCCAACGCGGATGCGGGCGCTCGCGGCCACGCTCGCGGGAGTCTTCGCCGCCCGGATGCTTAACGTGGTCGCCATGCGCCACAGGCAGGATGACGGGCTCATCCTCCTTGGGACGGCGCCAGGAGCCGGGGTCCGGACGGCGCACCTCGTCGGCATTGGCAGTCGGCAGGTCCACGGTTTCCGCGTCCTCAGTGAGGAGGCGGAGCCAATCGCTGCGGTCTTGCAGACGGTTCGCCACGACATGGATGATGTCCTCGTGGCGCTGCACGCGGCCCTGCACCACGACGAGGCGCGCGCCCATGACGACCACGCGCTCGCGCTCCAGCACCTTGGGCCAGATGACTGCGTTGGCGACGCCGGTCTCGTCCTCGATGGTCATGAACACGACGCCTTGCGCGGACCCGGGCCGCTGGCGCACGAGGATGACGCCGCCGACGCTGACGCGGGCGCCGTCGCGGCACGTCTTCAATTCGGCGCAAGACAGGATGCGCGCCGCGGTGCAGCGGGACCGCAGGAAGCTCATGGGATGAGCTTTCAGCGAAAGGCGCAAGGTGCGGTAGTCGTTCACCACATGCTCCGACAGCGGCATGACGGGGAGGGCGACCGCTTCTTCGTCGCCCGTCTCGGCAGCGTCGGCATGTTCGAACAAAGGCAGCATCACCTCGCGCGGCAGCCCGCGCACTTCCCAAAG
>DASQLK010000193.1:0-9245 GCA_035630055.1 Methyloceanibacter sp.
GACCGTCCAACCTAGGCGGCGCACGGCCTCCTGCACCAGATTGAAGACCTCGACCGCGGAGCGTTCCAGCGCCATTGGGCGGATATCGGGGTAGGCCTCCGCCTGCTCCTCGATCTCGATCTCGTCGAGATCTTCGATTGCATTGGCGTCTGCTGGGCGGGCCGTAGCGAGAGCCTTGAAGTGCAGGGGCTCGCTTGGCGAAGTCTCGATGGCCGTGAGCGGCGGAAGCATGAAATATTGCGCGCCGTAGAAAACGGGCAGGGCCAGGCCCGCGGCGGCTATCAAAATCGCCACGATCGCTTGGCTGGCGCCGATCTCGCCGCCGATCCAGATGCGTACCAGCGCGCCGATCGCAATCAGGACCGCGATGACGAGACCGACGACCGATACGGTGAGAAGATTGAGCGCCGCCGGCGTCGCAAGACCGGCAATGCGGTGCAAGAGAACGGTGAGGATCAGGAGTTGCAGGAAGAAGAGCGCGACGCGGCGCGCCCAGGTCGCCTCATGCGCCTCCTTGACGAGATACCGCGTGGTCACGACCGATCCCTTCTTGGCGCCGTTGCCAGGGCTAAGCCTGCCGGGGCATAACCGCCCTCACCCCAGCTCGAAGTAAGCGAAAGTCCCATGACCCTATCCAACTCCATCGGCGAGCGCGACGTCGAGAGTCTCATCCATCCTTATACCGAACTTGCGCGGTTTCGCGACAGCGGACCGACCGTGCTCGCCCGTGGCGAAGGCGTCTATGTGTTCGATAGCGCGGGCCGACGCTACCTGGAAGGGATGGCGGGTTTGTGGTGTACGGCTCTCGGCTATGGCAACAGGGAGCTGATCGAGGCAGCGAAGGAGCAGTTGGAAACGCTCGCCTTCTCGCATCTCTTCGGCGGCAAGAGCCACGAATCAGCGATCGCGCTCGCGGAACAGATAAAGGCGATCTCGCCCGCGCCCACCTCGAAGGTGCTCTTCACGGCGTCCGGTTCGGAGGCGAACGATACCCAGATCAAACTCGCCTGGTATTACAACAATGCGCGCGGCCTGCCGCAGAAGAAGAAGATCATCTCGCGGATCAAGGCCTATCACGGCGTTACGCTCGGCGCGTCCAGCCTGACAGGTTTGCCTAACAACCACATCGATTTCGACCTGCCGTATGGCGACCGCTTCCTGCACACGGATTGCCCGCATCATTATCGCTTCGCGGCCCCCGGCGAGAGCGAGACCGCGTTCGCCGAGCGGCTCGCGGGATCGCTCGACGACCTTATCCAGCGTGAGGGGCCGGACACGATCGCAGCTTTTATCGCGGAGCCCGTGATGGGCGCGGGCGGGGTGATCGTGCCGCCAGAAACCTATTTCGACCGGGTGCAGGCTGTGCTCGGCCAATACGATATCCTCTTCATCGCCGACGAGGTCATCACGGGCTTTGGCCGTCTCGGCCACATGTTCGGATCGGAAGCCTTCGGCTTGCGGCCCGACACCATCACGATCGCCAAGGCGATCACGTCGGCCTATGCGCCGCTTGGCGCCGTCACGGTGTCGGAGCCGGTGTATCAAGCCATGCTCGACGAGAGCCGCAAGATCGGGACCTTCGCGCATGGGTTCACCTATGGCGGGCACCCGCTCGCAACCGCGCTCGGCGTGAAGGCGCTGGAGATCTACGAGCGCGACGACATCGTGGGCCGCGTGCGGAAGGTGATCCCGAAATTCCAGGAGCGTCTTGCGACGTTCTCAGCGCATCCGCTCGTCGGCGAAGCGCGTGGGCTCGGTCTCGTCGGCGGCGTCGAGCTCGTGGCGGACAAGGCGACCAAGCGCCCCTTCGATCCGAAACAGTTCGTCGGGACACGCGCCATGGCGCTGATCCAGGACGAGGGGCTGATCGTGCGCACGATCGGCGACACGCTCGCGCTTTGCCCGCCGCTCATCATCACGGAGGCGCAGATCGACGAGATGTTCGACAGTCTGCAACGCGGCCTCCACCGCGCCGAGCAGATGGTGCGGCAGGAGAGCCTGCGTTAGACGTGCTGACCGCCATTGATGTGCAGCTCGGCGCCGTTGATGTAGCTCGACTGGTCGGTGCAGAGGAAATAGATGGCCTTGGCCACCTCCTCCGGCGTTCCCAGGCGGCGCATCGGAATGCCGGCGACGAGGGTCTCGGTCCCGGGCGACAGGATGGCGGTGTCGATCTCTCCAGGCGAGATGGCGTTCACGCGGATGCCGCGCGGCGCGAAGTCCGCGGCAAGCTCTCGCGTCAGCGCCGCGAGCGCCGCCTTCGAGGTGGCGTAGGCCGAGCCTGCAAAAGGATGCACGCGGGACCCGGCGATGGAGCTCACATTGACGACCGTTCCGCCGGCGGTCTCAAGCTCGTCGATTAACCCGCGCGCCAGCAACAGCGGTCCGAAGAAGTTCACCTGAAACACCTTCTGCCACGCTTCCAGTGGCGTATCGACGGTGCTGAGGCGGCCGCCCCCTTCCCCCTTCGGCGAGATGCCGGCATTGTTGACGAGCGCGTGGAGCTTCGAGTCTTGCGCTTTCAGCCGCTCTTTCATCTCGGAGATGGCATCGAGCGTGTTGGCGGGATTGGCAAGATCGACCTGAATGTGATCCTCGGGGCCGGCCTCCCATGGGCAGTTCTCCGGGAAACCGTGACGCGAGCAGGTGATGACGCGCCACCCCGCGGACGAAAAGCGCTTCACCGTCGCGTGGCCGATGCCGCGCGACGCTCCGGTCAGGATCATCGTCCTGCGCTCTTCGTTAGGGGTTTGCGGCATTTTCTTTATCGCGCGCCTTTGCGTGCCGCCGGAGGATAGGCGTTAAGCGCGGTCAGGGATAGAGCCGCGTCTTGACCCAAGGGGCGGCCGGGCTGTCACGCCGAAACACGACGCGGTCATGCAGGCGGTGGGCACCGTTCTGCCAGAATTCGATCTCCAGCGGGATCAGGCGATAACCGCGCCAATAGGCCGGACGGGCAATCTCTCCTCCGCCGATCTCCTTCGTGCGCAGCGCCACGCGCTCTTCGAGGACGGCGCGGCTTGCAAGCGGCCGCGACTGGTCGGAGCAGCAGGCGCCGATGCGGCTCTCCCGCGACCGGGTGGCGAAATAGGTGTCGGCTTCTGCCGCCGTGACCGGCTCCACCGACCCTCGCGCGCGGATCTGCCGGCCAAGGCTTTTCCAGTAAAGGACGAGTGCCGCTTGCGGGTTGGCGGCAAGTTCGGCGCCCTTTGCGCTGCCTTCGTTTGAATAGAAAACGAAGCCGCGCTCGTCGAAACCCTTCAGGAGAATCATCCTGACATTGGGAAGCCCATCGGCATCCGCCGTGGCCAAGGCCATGGCATCGGAATCGACCGATTCGCTCTTTTTGGCGTCCTCCATCCAGTCGGAGACGAGGACGAAGGGCGCAACTGATTCGGTAAAGTCGGGGCGGGATGCCGCCGCGGCTTGCTTTGGACGCTCATTCATGGCCGCTGTCATACGAAGTTTCGCGTGAGTTCGCCAATTCCCGCCTCGATACGCGCATTTACGTTTTGCTCACTCTGATGCGTCACAGTGTGTCCTGTCGATAGTGGGCGCGGGGGTTTTGCCAGTATCCGCGTCAGAGTTTGGGGACGGTTGGTTATGCGTACGTTCCGTTCGAGCGCTCCTATCCTCATGGGGGCGGGCGCCCTTGTCACTGCGTTCTTGGCGCCCGCCCCTCCTTCCCTTGGAGCGGGGGAAACCAGCGCGAAGCCCGAGGCAGCCGCGAAGGCTTCTGTCACGGCGCTCGCGAGCCTTGCCGATCTCAAGAACAGGCTCGATCCCAGCGATCGCGACATGGCGCTGCGTGCGATCAACCTCGCGCTGAACGAGATCGCCGACGGAGCCACGCTCGTCTGGAAGCGGCCGTCGCAAGAGCTCGAGGGACGCATCAAGGCGGTATCAGCCTTCCGCGATGACCAAGGGCGGGTCTGCCGACGCGTGATTTACGGACTGACGCTCGGCAAATATGAAAGCAGCGCCGAGGGGATCGCTTGCCGCCAGAGCGACGGACGCTGGTCGCTCGACGGCTAGCGCCGGGCCGCTGTCCCGCGCGGATTTGCGCCGTTTTCCATCCCCGAAAGCCTTCCACCGCGGGTATGTCCGCCCTATAAAGCCTCCTCACGCAACCGGGGAGGGTCAATGGCCGAAGCGCCCAAGCTGATGGCAGGCAAACGCGGCCTAGTGCTGGGCGTTGCCAATAATCGCTCCATCGCCTGGGGCATCACCAAGGCCGTCACCGACCAGGGTGCTGAAGTCGCCCTCACCTATCAGGGCGACGCGATCAAAAAGCGAGTCGAGCCGCTTGCCGCGGAGATCGGCTCCAAGCTCGTGCTGCCCTGCGACGTCACGGACGAGGCTTCGGTCGATGGCGTGTTCAAGGCCATTGCCGATCATTGGGGCCGGCTCGACTTCCTCGTGCACGCCGTCGCCTATTCCGACAAGGAGCAGCTCGATGGGCGCTATGTGGACACCACCCAGGACAATTTCGTCCAGACGATGCTGGTGTCCTGCTACTCATTCACGGCGCTGGCCAAGCGTGCCGAGCCCTTGATGGCGGATGGGGGATCCCTCGTGACGCTCACTTATTACGGCGCAGAAAAGGTCATGCCTCATTACAATGTGATGGGTGTCGCCAAGGCGGCGCTCGAGGCCAGCGTGCGCTATTTGGCCGTCGATCTTGGCAAGGGCAATATTCGCGTCAACGCCATCTCGGCCGGCCCGATTAAGACACTGGCGGCCTCCGGCATCGCCGACTTCCGCTACATCCTGAAGTGGAATGAACACAACTCCCCGCTACGGCGTACCGTGTCCATCGAGGAGGTCGGCGGCGGCGCTCTCTATCTCCTTTCGGATCTCGGCCGGGGCGTGACCGGCGAGGTCCTGCATATCGATGCCGGCTACCATGTGGTCGGCATGAAGAACGCGGATGCACCGGACATCCCGGTGGTGAACGAGTGACGGTTAACGCTTTGCCCTTCACGCGGTCTCAATACGTAGCGGGCTAAAGTCGGCCCATGTCGCACAACACTTTTGGCCATCTTTTCCGCATGACGACCTGGGGCGAAAGCCACGGGCCGGCGATCGGCTGCGTGGTTGACGGCTGTCCGCCCGGCATTCCGATCTCCGAGGACGAGATCCAGACTTTTCTCGACAAGCGGCGGCCGGGCCAATCGCGCTACACGACGCAGCGTCAGGAACCGGACCAGGTCCGCATCCTCTCAGGCGTCTTCACCGACGAAAGCGGGGTGCAGGTGACGACGGGAACGCCGATCGCTCTCGAGATCGCCAATATGGATGCACGTTCCAAGGACTACGGCGACATCAAAGACAAGTACCGCCCGGGCCACGCCGACTTCACCTATCGCGCCAAATACGGCGTCCGCGACTGGCGCGGTTCCGGACGGGCGAGCGCACGGGAGACGGCGACGCGCGTCGCGGTCGGCGCGATCGCGCGCAAGGTCGTGCCCGGCCTGACGGTGCGCGCCGCGCTGGTGCAGGTCGGACCGCATAAGATCGATCGCGCGAACTGGGATTGGGCGGAAGTCGACCGCAATCCGTTTTTCGCGCCTGACGCCAAAGCTGCCGCGCAATGGGCCGAGTTTCTCGACGGCGTACGTAAGAGAGGCTCCTCGGTGGGGGCGGTGATCGAGGTGGTTGCGGAAGGAGTGCCTCCCGGTCTTGGCGCGCCGATCTACGCCAAGCTCGACCAGGACATTGCAAGCGGCCTTATGAGCATCAATGCCGTGAAAGGCGTCGAAATCGGCGCGGGCTTCGAGGCGGCTTCGCTCACGGGAGAGGAAAACGCCGACGAGATGCGCATGCTGAAGGATGGCGGCCATGAGTTCCTGTCAAATCACGCCGGCGGAATTCTCGGCGGCATCTCGACAGGACAGCCCATCGTGGCGCGTTTCGCGGTGAAGCCAACCTCGTCCATCCTAACTCCGAGGCGCACGGTGGATACCAACGGCAAGGATACCGACGTCTCGACCAAAGGGCGGCACGACCCTTGCGTCGGCATCCGCGCGGTGCCGATCGGCGAGGCCATGGTCGCGCTCGTGCTCGCCGACCACTATCTGCGGCATCGCGGCCAGACCGGCCAAGGCTAGAGCCGCTCGGTCACGTCGTGAATTACCGCAACATCGTCATCCTCACCGGGGCCGGCCTGTCCGCTGAAAGTGGGCTCGGCACATTCCGCGACAAGGGCGGATTGTGGTCCCAGTTCGACCTCGCGGAGGTCGCGACGCCGGAAGGTTTCGCGCGCAATCCGGCAAAGGTTCACGACTTCTACAATCTGAGGCGCCGGCTGCATGGAGAGGCAAAGCCCAATGCGGCACATGGGGCGCTTGCACGGCTTGAAAGGGACTGCGACGCAGACGTGCTCGTCGTGACGCAGAACATCGACACCCTGCACGAAGCCGCCGGCACGCGCGGCCTGATCCACATGCATGGCCGCCTCACGCATGGCCTCTGTGCGGCTTGCGGCCGAAGCGAGGCCTGCAGCGGGGACCTCTCGGTAGAGAGCATTTGCGCCGCCTGCGGGCGCGTCGGCCAGATGCGGCCGGACGTCGTCTGGTTCGGCGAGATGCCCCGGGACATGGACCGCATCTATGCGGCGCTCGGGGCCTGCGATCTGTTCGTTTCGATTGGCACGAGCGGTACGGTCTATCCGGCGGCGGGCTTCGTCATGGAGGCACGGGCTGCAGGCGCTCACACGGTCGAGCTCAATCTTGAGCCATCGGAAGGCGCGAGCTTGTTCGCCGAGGCGATCTACGGTCCAGCGACCGAGGTGGTGCCGGCCTTCGTCGAGCGCCTTCTCTCTGGCCGTCCCTAATCCGCGCAGCGAGCTGCGAGCAGGAACTCCTCGTTGCCGCTGCCGCCGGTAATGGGCGACGGCATCTCGCCGATGACAGTCCAGCCTGGCTGCTGGGCCACAAAGTCCCGGACCCTTGCCAGCGCGGTTTGTCTGGCGGCGGCATCCCTGACGATGCCGCCTTTGCCGATCGCCTCGCGGCCCGCCTCGAATTGCGGCTTCACGAGGGCGATCAGAAACGCGCCCGGCGCGGCGAGGCGCAACGCCGCAGGCAGCGCCTGGGTGAGGCTGATGAAGCTGACATCCGCGACGATCGTCCCGACCCGATCGGGAACCAGATCGGGGTCCAACGACCTAGAATCCGTGGCCTCCAGAGAGACCACGCGGGCATCGGCCGCCAGACGCTTGTGAAGCTGGCTCCGGCCGACGTCGATCGCGTAAACCTTGGCGGCGCCGCGATCGAGCAACATCTCCGTAAAGCCGCCCGTCGACGCGCCGATATCCAAGCAAATCCGCCCTTTTGGATCGAGCCCGAACGCGTCCAGGGCCGCCGCCAGCTTGAGCCCGCCCCGCGAGACGGCAAGCGCAGCGCCGTCCGTCACCGCGAGGGCCGCATCCTCTCCGAACAAGGCCCCCGGCTTGGCCGCGATCGTGTCACCGGCTTTGACACAGCCACGCCGGACGAGGTCGGCGGCACGGGAACGGGAAGGCGCCAGCCCGCGCTCGACAAGAAGTTGGTCGAGCCTCTTTTTTTTGTAGATGGGCACCATAGGTTCTCATATGCTCCGCGGCGCGACGGGATTTCTCGCGCGGCGGATGCAGTAGCCGGGAGCGGCCGGCACCCGCCACTCACTATACTGCGGTTCGCCCCGCTCGGCGCGCACTCGCGGAGGCTTCGTGAGCGAAGGTCCTACGTCCTATCTCACCGAGAAATGTGACGTTCGAGATTTTGACTCCGTCGGCGGTGGAAAGGCCGTGTTCGCGACGCGCGCGATCGCGGCCGGTGAAATCGTCGCGGTCTGGAGTGGACGCATCATCTCCGCGCAGGATCTCGACTGCCTGACGCCGGAGATCAGAATGCATACGGTGCAGGTGGAGGAAGACCTCTATCTCGCCTCGCTGACGGCGCAGGAGCCGCCGGACTTCATCAACCACAGCTGCGATCCGAACGCCGGGCTTGCCGGGCAGATCACGATCGTTGCGATGCGCCACATCCTACCCGGCGAGCAGGTCACCATCGACTACGCGATGTGCGACGGCTCGCATTACGACGAGTTCGATTGCGGCTGCGGCGCACCCTGCTGCCGCGGGCGCATAAGCGGTGACGACTGGCGCAATCCCTCGCTCTGGGAACGGTACGCGGGGCATTTCTCGCCCTACCTGCAGCGCCGCATCGAGGCGCTAAGGGCGGCTATACCCCGGCGCTTGCGCCGCCGCCGTGGCCTGGACGCAGCGGTTGCCGATGTGCGCAATCGCATGTCGGCCTGACCAGGATCAGCGTCTTCGGGTGATCGGCCTGAAACCTCCCTCCCCCAACCCCCACCTGCAGCGGCCCCGCCAAGGAGGCAGCCCATGCTCATGATCAACACCTATGTCTCCCACAGTCCCATCCAGGGCTTCGGCGTCTTCGCGGCCGAACCTGTTCCCCGCGGCCAGATGATGTGGCTGCTCGATACGCGCTTCGACATCTTTGTGACGGAGAGCGAGATCGCGACGCTGCCGCCGCATATGCGCGAGTTCCTCGCGCGCTATTCCTACCCGCATCTGGATCGACCCGGCGTCGTCGTGCTCGACAGTGACAACGGCAAATACATGAATCACAGCGAGACGCCGAACACGGACTTCCGCATCTTCGATCGGGGCTTTGCGCTGGTCGATATCGCGGCCGGAGACGAGCTCACCTGCAACTACGCGGAGTTCGATCCGAACTTCAGAGGCTTCTTCCCCGACGCGCGGATCGCGTCGGCGTCGCTGGCGGCAGATGCCATGTCACTTTTGCGCTAAGCGGGTCACTGTAAGCGAAGCGGGAGCGGTCACGACCGCGTTACCGGCGGCCGCGAGCATTAGTGAATCCGCGAAATTTGGCCTTCTCACGCGGCCTCGATTGAGACAGTTGTCGCAGTCAGATCGCTCCGCGCGTGATAAGGATTTTGGCCTGCAACCCATTCGGCATTGAAAGCATTTGAATGAAAATGATTCGCACCGCCCCCTACCTTCTTGTCCTCGCTGCTCTGTTCGCTTCCGCTCCCGCACAGTCCGCATCCGAAGGATCGCTGATCTGGACCGAAAGAACGGACGGCGGCTCCGTTTCGCTCGCCTACGGTTCGCTGGACACGGCACAGAACCCGCTCTTCCTCCTCTCCTGCTTCAATGAGATGGACATTGTGGTCCTGAACATTTTCAGCGTGATCGAGGGAACGCGGCCGGGCCA
>DASQLK010000194.1:0-2355 GCA_035630055.1 Methyloceanibacter sp.
TTCGGCAATAACAAGCCGTAGGCGACGACGATGGCGGCATCGACGCCGAAGGATGCAAACCGCTCCGCTTCCGCGGCGCTCCGCAAGCTTTCAGGGTGTAGCACCGTGAGACCCGCCGCCTCCGCCGCCGTCTGCACCGGCGATTTACGGGCGTTCATGCCTCTGCCCGCCGCCCGCGGCGGCTGGGTGTACACGGCCGGGACCTCGTGACCTGCGTCGAGCAGCGCGCGCAAGGTCGGCACGGCAAAGTCTGGCGTGCCCATGAAAACGAGGCGGAGCGTCATGACGCTCTTATGTCACCACGAACCCTAAAGGGGAATTACGTGCGATCGCGGTATAGGCCCCAGACGGCGACGAGCGCGCTTACGCTTGCCACCAGGAACAGCGCGGAAAGAACCCCCTTTTCGACGCTCCAGCCGAGCAAGCGGCCCAGGTCGTACAGCACATAAATGAGGAAGGTCAGCGCGAGGCCGTAAAGATGCGGCCGCCCCTTCACCGCCGCCAGAATGGCGATGACCGCCACGGCGATTTCGAGGACGATGGAGACGGCCAGCAGCGTCATCGCGATTTCCTTCGCATTTCTAAAGCGCCTTCTCGGTGCGCTTCGCCTTGGCAAATTTCTTCACGACCATGTCGCGCTTCAGGCGCGACAGATAGTCGATGAAGAGCATGCCGTTCAGATGATCGATCTCATGCTGGACCACCGTCGCCCAGATGCCCTCAAGCTCCGTCTCCTGCATCTTGCCGTCACGATCGAGATAGGACACGCGGATGCGCGCCGGCCGTTCGATCTCGGCGGTGAAGTCGGGGATCGAGAGGCAGCCCTCCTCATGCACGCGCAGTTCATCGGACCGCTCCAGAAGCTTCGGATTGACCATGGCGAGGGGCTGGTTCTCCTCCTCGTCCTTGGTGGGATCCATGATGATGAGGCGGCGCGAGATGCCGATCTGCGGCGCGGCGAGGCCGACGCCCGGCGCGTCGTACATCGTGGCGAACATGTCGTCCATCAGCCGGCGCAGATCCGCGTCGACGCGCTCGATGGGCTTGGCGACTTTGCGCAGGATCGGATCCGGCAGGGTGACGATGGGATGAACGGTGGCCATGTTCGGTTTCAGATAAGTGGCGCCCGGGCGGCGGTCAACGTGGTCAGTTGCGACAGCCTCACGGTTTGCGGGTCATTAGGTTCGGCGGCAGGCGCCGACCGGTCCCGGGCTGCGCACCATCGCCGGCGCAAGCCTGGGTGGGCGTTCCTGTTTTGGTCTCCTCAGCGCCCGAATCGGGCTATAGCTAGGATGCCATGGCCCTGGACCCCATACAAATTGGGTCGGTGACGCTCGACCCGGCCCTGATTCTTCTCGCTATGGCGGGGCTCGTCACCCTCGCCCTGCTCGCGCTCGTCGTCGTGCTCGCGGTGCATATGAGCCGGCGGAAGCGCGAGGCCGGCACCCAGGAGGCGCATCTTTCGGAGCTGAAGGGGCGGCTGCAGACGCTGGCCGAGATCAGCATCTCGCGCCACGGCGACCTCGCCCGCGCGGTGAACGAGCGGCTCGACCGCATGACGCATCGCGTCGGCGCGGACCTCACCGAGACCTCGCGCAAGACCGTCGATTCCATCGCCAAGCTGAACGAGCGGCTCGCCGTCATCGACACGGCGCAGAAGAACCTCACCGACCTCTCCAGCAACATGGTCGGGCTGCAGCAGATTCTCTCCAACAAGCAGGCGCGCGGTGCGTTCGGGCAGATTCGCATGGAGGCGATCATCCAGGACGGGCTGCCGAAGGGTGGCTACACGTTCCAGGCCACGCTCTCGAACGGCAAGCGCCCGGATTGCGTGCTGCACATGCCCAACAACGCCGCCGGCATCGTCATCGACGCGAAGTTTCCGCTCGAAGGGTTCGAGGCCTATCGCCTCGCGCGCAAGGACGAGGAGAAGAAGGACGCAGCAAAGCGCGTGCGCATCGACGTCATCCGTTACATCGATGCGATGGCCGAGCGTTACTTCATCACCGGCGAGACCCAGGACACGGCCATCCTGTTCGTGCCGTCGGAGGCGATCTACGCCGATCTCTGCGAGCATTTCACCGACATCGTGCAGAAGGCGCATCGGGCGCGCATCGTGATCTGCGCGCCGAACATGCTGATGCTCGCGGTACAGACCATGCAGGCGATCCTGAAAGACGTGCAGATGCGCGAGCAGGCGCACCTCATCCAGCGCGAGGTCGTGCATCTCATGGATGATGTCGGGCGCTTGCGCGACCGCGTGCTCGATCTGCAGCGGCATTTCGGCCAGGCCAACACCGATATCGACAAGATCCTCACCTCTTCGGACCGCATCGCCTCCCGCGGGCGCAAGAT
>DASQLK010000195.1:0-6649 GCA_035630055.1 Methyloceanibacter sp.
ATCTGGCGCGGCGGCGAGGATCGCCCTGCGGATGGCTGCGGGATCCTCGTTGCGCGGGTTGTCATCGGTGACGATGGCGACATCGGCTTTGGCCGCCGCGACCGCACCCATCTCCGGGCGCTTGCCGCGGTCGCGGTCGCCGCCGCAGCCGAACACCACGACCAGCCTCCCAGCAACGTAAGGACGCAAAGCAGCGAGCGCTTTGTCGAGCGCGTCCGGAGTATGGGCGTAATCGATGAAAATGGGTGCGCCGCTTCCGGTCGTGCCGGCGAGGTCGAGACGCCCCCTCGCCCCGTGCAGGCGCTCGAGCAGAGGCAAGACATCTTCGGCGCGCTCACCGCCCGCGATCGCCAGTCCGGCGGCAACGAGGGCATTGGACGCCTGGAAATCGCCAACAAGCGGCAGGCGGACGCGGTGGTCCTCGCCGTCATGCTCGATCAGGAGGTTTTGCGCGAAGCCGTCACGCTCCGAGCTGACAAGCTGCAATGTCGCGCCGGCACGGCCGACGCTGATGACCTTCAGACCCCTCGCCTTGGCTTCGTCGGCGATCTGCCTTCCCGCATCGCTGTCGACGTCGACGACGGCGGTGTCGCCGGGGCCGAGAAGTTCGCGAAAGAGGCGGAGCTTCTGCGCGAGGTAGTCATCGAAGGTGACGTGATAGTCGAGATGGTCGCGCGAGATGTTGGTGAAGGCGGCGGCCGTCAGCTGGACACCGTCGAGGCGGCGCTGCTGAAGGCCGTGACTCGATGCTTCGATCGCGGCATGCGTCACGCCCTCGCCGGTGAGACGCGCCAGGATGCGGTGCAGCTCGATGGGATCGGGCGTGGTGTGCGCAATCGACTGCGTGCCCTGCGGGCCGACGACGCCGACCGTGCCGAGGCTCGCCGCGCAATGACCGCGGGCAGCCCAAATCTGACGCACGAAGGATGCAACGGAGGTCTTGCCGTTGGTGCCGGTGACGGCCACGACCGTCTGCGGCTGCAGCGCGTAGAAGCGCGCCGCGATGAGGGCGAGCTTGTGACGCGGATCGGCGGCCTCGACGACGGGGGCGGAGATGTTTGCTGGCTGTGAGCCCGCGGGAACGAGCACGGCGGCGGCACCACGCGCGAGCGCGTCAGCGATGAAACGGCTGCCATCGGTGCTGACGCCTGGGAGCGCTGCGAACAGATCGCCCGGCTTCACGGCGCGGCTATCGGAGGCGAGGCCAGAGATGGGCACGCTAAGCCAGGAGGCCGGCAGGGCTGCCTCCGGCCCGATCAAGTCGCCAAGGGTCATCAGTCGAACGCGCCCCTCAAGCCTGGTTTCCCCACGGAATCAACGGCTTGGTTTGCCCGCAAAGCGAGGCAATCAACTAATACGAGGCGAAAACCTTATCGTCAAACTGGCGCTTGTCCTCATTGAGCTTGGGAGCAACGCCCAGGATGGGGCCGATCCGCTCGATGATCTTGCGGGCGGTAGGCGCGGCGTTCACGCCAGCGGTGGCATGGCCGTTGCTCGCGGCGACCCGCTGCGGCTCGTCGAGCATGACGAGCACGAGATATTCCGGTGCGTCGGTCGGAAACGCGGCGAGGAACGAGGTGAGGAGCGCCGAGGTGCTGTAGCGGCCGCCAACGACCTTTTCCGCGGTGCCGGTCTTGCCGCCGACGCGGTAGCCTTCAGCGTCGGCGCGTTTTGCGGTTCCTTTCACGACGTTGAGCCGCATCAGCTTCAACATCGAATCACTCGTGGAAGACTTCAGCACGCGCGGGCTTTGCGCCATCGCCTCCTCGCGCGAGCGCGGCAGGAAGGTAGGCGTGACCCCTATGCCGCCGTTCACGAGTGGAAGCGTCGAGGCGGCAAGCTGGAGCGGCGTCACCGACAGACCGTGGCCAAACGCAATCGTCATGGTGTTGAGCTTCTGCCAATGCTTGGGCACGATGGGAGCCGCGCCGTCGCCAAGCTCGGTGCGGATGCGGGTTAGAAGGCCGAGCCTCTTCAAGAAGGCGCGATGCCCGTCCACGCCCATGTCGACCGCCATCTTGGCCGAGCCGATATTCGACGAATAGATAAAGATCTCAGGAACCGTGAGGCGGCGGTTCTTACCGTGGAAATCGCGGATGGTGAAGGAGCCGACGCGGATGGGCTGCGAGGCGTCATAGCTGGAACGAAGGCTGGCGGTGCCGGTATCGAGAGCGCCGGCCACGGTGAAGACCTTGAAGATCGAGCCCATCTCATAGACGCCGGACCCGATACGGTTGACCCGGTCCTTGTCGAGGGCCTGCTCGCGATGGTTAGGGTCGTAGTCGGGGAGCGAGGCGAGGCCTAAGACCTCGCCGCTATGGACGTCGATCACGACGCCGGCGGCGGCCTTGGCATGATAGGTGGCCATGGCTCCCCTCAGCTCGTCGCGCAGGACGTGCTGAACGCCGAGGTCGAGCGAAAGCGTAACGCTCTCGTCGGCCTGTCCGGGCCCGGACTGAAGCATGGCGAGCTGCGGGTTGTTGTCCACGAACTGCTCCATGCCGGCGAGGCCGCGATTATCGACATCGACAAAGCCGACGACCTGGCTCGCGGTCGCACCGACAGGATAGACGCGGCGATATTCCTGGATGAAGCCGAGACCCGGAAGGCCAAGCTCGTAAAGCTCGGCCTGCTGCTTCGGGGTCAGCTCACGGCGAATGCCCACGAAGCGGCGACCGTTCTTGATGCGCTGGCGGAGGTCTCTGCTGTCCACGCCAGGAAGGACGCTCGAAACCTGCTCGATGAGTTCGTCGGTGTCTATGACCCGCTTGGGGTCCGCGTAAACCGTGGCCCCCTTGATGTCCGTCGCCAGAAGGCGTCCACGGCGGTCAAAGATGTCGGGCCGGTGGACCGTCGTGGAAATATCGTGGACGCCGCCCTGGCTCGGAAGCACGCCCGTAAAGCCGAGCACAACGAGACGGGAGCCTACGAGGAGGAACGCAATGGCGAAGCCGAGGCAGGCGAAGCGATAGCGATAGCGGCTGCGCGCGAGGTAGGCACGCTCGGCGCGCGCCGTCGCAACATCGGTCTTTGCGGCATCGGACTCGGTCATCGCGTTAACGGGCGATCGGTTTTGCTTGCGGCGTCGCAGCGGCGTCGGCCTGGAGCGGCGGTCGCGCGAAATCAGCGGATGTCACGCTCTCCAGGGTGAGAAGCTGGCGCGGTTGGGCATCACCGAGCTTCAGATGCTTCTGGGCCAGCCGCTGCAGCCGCTCGGGCCGGTTCAACAGGCTCCATTCGGCGCGGAGGACCGCGATGGCGTCGCGCTCGTCCTCGATCTTTTTGTTGAGAGAGACGATCTCCTCGTCGATGCCGCGGGATTCGTACTTCACCTGGTAATTGACATAGGCGAGCGCGACGAGAGCAAGCACGAGACAAATATTGACGAAGCGCAGCATGGCGATACCCGCGAAATGACTTCAGTCCCCTCAGGAAGCGCGTCCGACCTGGGGCACCCCGAGCCCGGTAAGGTCGAGCGGATGCGGCGGCGCCTCGGTCCGCTCTCCGGCCCTTAAGCGGGCGGAACGGGCTCTCGGGTTCGACCGAATCTCTTCCTCACTCGGGTTTAGCGCACGACGGTTAAGAAGCCGGAAGCTTGGCGCGGCTTCCTGCAGGTCCTGGTCCGGCAGGTGGCGGGAGGCGCGCGGCGCTGGCAGGCTCCTCGTGGCGAAGAAGCGCTTGGCGATGCGGTCTTCGAGAGAATGGAAGGTCACGACGACGAGACGGCCGCCTGCGCGCAACACCCGCTCGGCCGCACCGAGCCCCTCTGCAAGTTCCTCGAGCTCCGCATTGAGATAAAGGCGCAGCGCCTGGAAGGTGCGGGTTGCGGGGTGCTTGGCTTCGTCGCGCTTGCGGCCGAGCACGCGGGCGACGATCTCCGCCAATTCTCCGGTGCGGGTGATCGGAGCCTCTTCGCGCTTGGCCACGATGGCGCGGGCGATCGCGCGGGACCGCTTTTCCTCACCAAAGACCTTAATGATTTCAGCGAGTTCGGTCTCGGACAGCGTGTTGACGACATCGGCGGCGGTCGGTCCCTCGCGACCCATGCGCATGTCGAGGGGGCCGTCCTGGCTGAAGGAAAAGCCACGCTCGGCCTGGTCGAGCTGCATAGAGGAGACGCCGAGATCGAGGACGATACCGTCGATGACCTCCCTGCCTTGGGCGGCCGCGATGGACTCGATGTCGCTGTAACGGCCGAGCACGATGGTGAGGCGGTTCGGAAAGTCCGCAACGAGCGCCTGCCCGGCGGCAACGGCGTCGGGATCCTGGTCTATAGCGAGGAGATCGCAGTTCGCGGCCTCGAGAATGGCCTTGGCGTAGCCGCCTGCGCCGAATGTGCCATCGACGATGGTTTCGCCGTCAGTGGGCTTGAGCGCTTCCAGAACCTCGGAGAGCATCACGGGAATGTGGCGAGCCGGTCCGCCGGCGGAAGGAAAATCCTTGCCGCGACTCGCCATCATTCCCGTGCTCCCTCTGGCCCGCCGCTTCCGCGACGCCCCGCGCCGAGTAACTTGCGAAGGTCACGCACTTTGTTGCGGGCCTCCGCCAAATGGGTTTCGAAGCGCTGCGGCTCCCAGAGCTGAAATTTTTCCCCGAGCCCCACAAAAGTGATGTGACCCGTGATACCCGCATGCTCGCGCAGGCGCTCAGGCAAAATCGTGCGACCATCCTGATCGATGGTGAGAATTTCGCTGGTGCCGAAGAGCGCCGTGGCGAGCTGATCGCGCTCATCGGAGTAAGGCGCGAGGTCTTCGACCAAATGATTGATCTTGTCGATGAGGCGCTGACCGCCGGCGTCGAGCGCGGGGGCGTCAAGCGAAGGATAGCAGTAGATGCCGTCGAGCCCGTCCTTGGCGAGGACCGTGCGGAAAGAAGCAGGGACCGAGACGCGGCCTTTGGTGTCGATCTTATTTGTGAATGACGACACAAACTGGTCCATCTCCCCCTCTCGGCACCCTACTGACGCGGCGACTGAACTTGGGCGCAGGCCCCCGCCCGGAAGATGAGTGGGAGAGGCAGCGCACATCCCCCGTGGCCTCTAAGGAGCGCTGCTGACCTCTCCCAACTCCACTCACCGAACGGGCATTAATGGGATAGCATGGGATTATATGGGCGTCAATGGAAGCGGCTGGGAATGGCGTGGAAAACCCTGGGGATTACTCAATGGAATCCGCCGGGCGACACGGACGCGTCGGCGATTGCCGGGAAAAGGCGAAGCGCATACAAACGAGGGATTGGGGTCGCTGCGCTTGCACCGGGACTGATTCGTTCGACGAGGTCCCACCTCCCGCCAGGCAGGCTCCGCCCCCGCACTCGTATCGGCGTCACGGGCTCGGCGGTCGCGGCGGACTAAGGATGATTTGCAAGAGACTGAGAGCTGCGGGCCTCCTCGTGGCGAGCTGCGTTGCACTCGGCGCATGCAGCCTGAGCGCGAACGTCGTGCCGGAAGGGCCCTATGCGCGGCTCGGTCCGCCCGAGGAACCGGTGCGGCTGTTCGTGGAAGAAAAAGGCGAAGGTAAACCCGTCCTTCTCATCCACGGCTTCGGCGCGAGCACGTTTACGTGGCGCGGCGTGGCGCCGGAGCTCGCCCAGGGCAACCACGTCATCGCCGTCGACTTGAAAGGGTTCGGCCAATCCGACAAGCCGCTCGACGAGCGCTATGCGGCGTCCGATCAAGCCGCCCTTCTCGCCCAGCTCATCGAGGCGCGCGACCTGCGCGACCTGACGCTCGTCGGTCACTCCTATGGGGGCGGCATCGCTCTCCTGCTCGCGCTCGATCCGCGTCTCGAAGGGCGCATCGATAAACTTGTCCTGCTCGACACGATCGCCTATCCGCAGGACATTCCCGTCTTCTTCAAGATGCTCGACATGCCGGTGGTGGCGCAGCTTGGTGTGCGCATGGTGCCACCGACGGCGCAGGTGAAGCTCGCGCTGCAGATTGCCTATTACGACGACAGCAAGATCGACGACGAGCATGTGCGCGCTTATTCCGAGCCGCTGCGCACGGCGGCGGGCAAGCACGCCGTCATTCATAGCGCGCGAAAGATCGTGCCAAGCGACCTCGACGCGATCGCGGAACGCTACAGCTCCATCACACTGCCGACGCTCATCGTCTGGTGCGACCACGATAAGATCGTTCCGCTCGATGTCGGCCTGAAACTGCGGCGAACGATGCCAAACTCCAAGATGCGCATCATTTCCAAATGCGGGCACATGCCGCAAGAGGAGCAGCCGGGGGCCACGACCGAGCTGATCCGCGGCTTCCTCGACAACACGCTTGTCGATTAGTTCTGAGTTGTTCGGCTCCGCCCGTTATGGACTTCCGCCGTTGGCATAGGCGCCGAGGTCGCCGCTCGGATTGCCCTTGCCGATTGCGGGGCTACCAGGCTGGAGATGGAAGTTGCCCTCGCCCGGCGCAACGAAGAGCGGATCAGCCGGCTCGACAATCCCTGCGCCGAACTTGATCGCGATACTGCGTCCTCGTATTCCGTTTGCACCATCGAATGCGAGATCTCCATCTTGATGGCCGCACAGCCACTGCCGCACGCGGTGACGAGATCCCCGCTGGGCGCATTGCCCCAGAAGATCGCGTTGGTGATCGCATATGCATCGGCGGCGACGCCCTCATAGGTATCGAGGAAGAAACCGG
>DASQLK010000196.1:0-2802 GCA_035630055.1 Methyloceanibacter sp.
TCCTCGATCTGCTCGGAGGACACTTCTTCGGACGGCAGCACCTCGTTCAGCTCGTCATAGGTGACGAAGCCGCGCGCCTTTGCAGTCTTGATGAGTTTCTTGACGGCCGCATCGGACATATCGAGGACCGGCCCATCGGCAGGTACTTCCGGGGTCTCGGTTTGGTCCTCGGCTTCAGCGGACTTTGTGGCCATGCGTGATTCTCCGAAGCGTCACCGTCCGACGCTGCTTCCGTCCGCTGCTTATCGCGCGGAGCCGAGTACGGAAAAGCTCCCGTCCCACCGGCATGTCATCCCTTACGCGATTAACTCCCGGCACCCTTAAGCGTCAATTAAGCATGACCGCCGGCACCCTCGGGCGCTTTCCAAGTTCATGCTTGGCAATGCCAATTTTGCTTAGCGTCCCATTCAGGGAATTGGCGAAGGCGGCAACCCCTGTCAAGGCCGCGGCTGACCCAAACGAACCCTGATTTTTCGATCCCTCCGGCGCTCTACTCCTTGCGGAAGGACAATGCAAAGGCGGGGCCGGTCGCTAGTCCGGCTGGCGGACGCTGCGCCGGCCGCGATGGGCGCCGATATTCTCGGCCTTGAGCCTCGCGACGGTCTCCTGAAAGCGTCGGGCGTATTCGCTATCGTCCGCGTCGTCCACATGGCGCACGCCGTTCCGGGCGAGTTGCTGCTGGAGCATGGCGAATTGCTCGAACTCGGCTTCCGAGGCCTCGGACAGCTGGTCGGCCATCTCGGCTATCTCGCGCTGAAGGGTCGGGAGCGCGTTCCAGCGGAACATCAGATCCGAAAAAGCCTGCTCCACCTCCTCCCGCGGCGTATCAGCATGCAGGAATGACAGGCGCATGAAGGCGCTGTCGCGGGAAATCCGTTCCGCGAGCTTGGCGGAGGGCGAGGCGGCAAGCGCCGCGGCAAGCTCATCCGGGGTGATGCCGTGGCGGTCGTGGATGGTACGGGCGATGACGGCGAGAAGCTCACCGAGCTGGCGCTGCGGCACATGCAGTGAGGCCACCTCCTCCGCGTAATGATCGAGCAGCCAAGGGTGGCGCATCAGACAGAGGATGATGGTGGTGACGAAGCCGTATGACGACGGCGGCTTGGCGTTCGAAGCGGATGCCTGCGCGGCCGAACGGCCGCCGCGGGCGGGACGGCTCCCGAGCTCGCGCCACAGCGAAAAGAGGCGATTGCGGATCTCTTTGCGGTAATGATCGCGCACCCGCGGGGCGCCGATGCCGGCCGTCAAATGCTCAAGGCGCTCCTCGAACGCTGCGCGGCGCTCCGGCGTATCGAGGGGAGCCGCGGCATGCTCGCGCTGCCAGACGACATCGATCAACGGACGCGCGCCCTGCAGGACCGCGGCAAGAGCCGCGCTGCCCTCATTGCGGACGAGATCGTCGGGGTCGGCGCCCTGGGGCAGAAACGCGAAGCGGAAGGAATGCCCCTCGCGCAATGTGGGGAGCATGCGGTCGATGGCGCGGGCGGCGGCGGCCTCGCCGGCCTTGTCGCCGTCGAAGCAGATGATCGGTTCCGGCGCGAGCACCCAGAGCTGCTCCATCTGCCGCTCGGTAAAGGCCGTGCCGAGCGTCGCGACCGTATTCTCGAACCCCGCTTGATGCAGCGCGATGACATCCATGTAGCCTTCGACGACGATCACCTCGCCGCGGTCGAAGGCAGGACGCCGCGCGCGGGCGAAGTTGAAGATGGTCGAGCCTTTGTCGAAGAGCTTGGTCTCCGGCGAGTTCAAGTATTTGGGCTCGGCAGCGGGATCGAGAGCGCGAGCGCCAAAGGCGATGACGCGGCCGCGCGTGTCGGTGATCGGGATGGTGAGGCGGTTGCGGAAGCGGTCATAGGACGGTCGCCCGTCATCCGGTGTGATGAGCAACCCAGCCTCAACGAGCTGAGGCTCGGTGAAGCCCTTCTTCGTGAGCGCCGTCTTCAGCACGTCGCGGCCGCCCGGCGCATAGCCGATCCGAAACTCTTTCAAGGTGGCGGGCGATAGGCCGCGCGCTTGCGCGTAGCTCAGCGCATCGCGGCCCGATGCCGCGCGCAGCTCAGCCTCGTAGAAGACGGCAGCTGCCTCGACCGCATCGCGCAAGCCGAGGCGCTGGCGTTCGGAACGCTCGAATTGCGGATCGGGCTGCGGCATCGGCACGCCCGCATCGCCGGCGAGCCGCTCGACGGCTTCCGGGAAGGTCAGGCCCTCGGTCTCCATGAGGAAGCCGAAAATGTCGCCATGCTTGCCGGACGAGAAGCAGTGGTAGAAGCCTTTCTGATCGTTGACCGTGAAGGACGGGGTCTTCTCCTTGTTGAACGGCGACAGGCCCTTCCACTCGCGACCCGCGCGCTTCAGGGGCACGCGGCGCGAGACGACCTGCGACACCGGCAGGCGCGCGCGGATCTCGTCCAAGAACGAATCGGAGAACTTCATCGGCTGACAGTGGGGCCTTAGGCGCCGGGCGCTAGGGTTCCGTTGCCGTGATTACCACTATTCACCGATGGAGAACAAACATCGAACACCAATTGGGGAAATTGTATATACATTAGTATATAGAGGTCATAAGGTCTGGGCGTTGCACGCCCTCGCTCCTGTAATAGTCTCGTCCCAACAGTCGGGGCGACGACGAATGGAACGGCAGGGGCAGCAGAGCGGAGACCAGTACTCCGTCTTCGAATGGGACGAACGAAAGCGCCGCTCCAATCTTGCGCTTCACGGAATTGACTTCCGCGATGTCCGACGAATCTTTGATGGACCTATTCTCGCTAAGCGTTCGGACCGGGCAGGAGAAATGCGGTCGTT
>DASQLK010000197.1:0-8004 GCA_035630055.1 Methyloceanibacter sp.
CGCTTTGGACCGGCGGCATCGCACCGCTCGACGCGGCGCTTCTCGATGGCGCCGACATTGTTGTTGATGCGCTGTTTGGTGCGGGCCTCGCCCGGCCCATCGAAGGCAAGCTCGCCGCGCTGATCGAAGCGATGAACGCAAGCGAATTGCCTGTCATCGCCGTCGACGTGCCGAGCGGCATCGACGGCACCACCGGCGCGGTCAGGGGCGTGGCGGTGCGGGCCAGGACGACGGTCACTTTCTTCCGCTTCAAGCCCGGCCATCTCCTCCTCCCCGGACGCACCCATTGCGGCGACCTGCGGCTTGCCCAGATTGGCATCCCGGATAGCGTCCTCGATGTCATCAAGACCCGGACTTTCGTGAATGCGCCGGGTCTCTGGCTGCCGTCCTTCCCTTGGCCAAAACCCGACGGCCATAAATATTCCCGCGGCCATGCCGTCGTGATGTCGGGGCCGGCTTACAGCACCGGCGCCGCGCGCCTTGCCGCCCGCGGCGCCCTTCGGGTCGGCGCGGGGCTTGTCACTGTTGCATCGCCGCGCGACGCGATTCCCATCAATGCCGCACAGCTCACAGCCATCATGGTGCGCGAGGCGGACGATGCGCGCGCCTTGAACCAGCTGCTGGCCGATACGCGCAAGAACGCGATCGTTCTCGGTCCCGGCCTGGGCGTGGGCGACCGCACCGTACATCTCGTCCTTGCCGCCCTGCAATCTGAAGCCGCCGTGGTCCTCGATGCCGACGCCATTACATCGTTCGCGGGCGACCCGGATCCATTGTTCGGCGCGATCGGGGCGCGGTCCGCCCCGGTCGTGCTGACCCCGCATGATGGCGAGTTCGCGCGCCTGTTCGGCGACGACGTTCCGGGTTCGAAACTAGAGCGGGCACGGCACGCCTCGGGGCGTTCCGGCGCGGTGCTTCTCCTGAAGGGGTCTGACACCGTCGTTGCTTCCCCCGACGGCCGCGCCTCCATCAACGCCACTACCAGCCCCTGGCTTGCGACGGCCGGCACCGGCGACGTGCTCGCGGGGCTTGTCACGGGCCTGCTCGCTGCCCGTATGGAGGTGTTCGCGGCCGCATCCGCCGCGGTCTGGCTGCATGGCCGCGCGGCCGAGGAGTTCGGCCCCGGGCTGATCGCCGAGGATCTCCCGGAAATGCTGCCTGCCGTGCTTGCCGATCTCCGGGATTTCTGACCCTTTGTTGACACACTGCGATTTTATGAGAAAGGAAGGGGAGGCTTGAGGGAAGGCGACGTCTCCACCGGCCATGGCCATGTCACCCTTTAAGATAACGGGGGTCATTCTCCTCCTTGCGGCGCTCGGCTCCGGCGGGCCGGCCGCGGCGGAGGACGATCTGACCTTGCTGCGTGCGCGGGAAGGGGCGTCTGCCCTTTTGCGCGGCCAGTATGAGCGCGCCATCGCCGCCTATGACGAGGCACTGAAGCCCAAAGAGATCGCCGATTTCGTCGAGGCCAACATCTATAACGATCGCGGCATCGCCAAATGGCGCCTCAAGCAGACCAAGGAGGCCGTCGACGACTTCAACAAGTCCATCGAGCTCTCCGCCGAGAACCCCGCCGTCTACAACAATCGCGGCAACGCGCTGATGGATCTCGGCCTGACCGCCGAAGCGGTGAAGGATTTCGATCGCGCCATCGCGCTCGCGCCGAATTACGGCGCCGCCTACAACAATCGCGGCAACGCCCATATCACGCTCAAGGACTACACCTTGGCGTTCAAGGATTTCCGCAAGGCGGTCGAGCTGATGCCGACCAGCGCGGTGCCCTTCAACGGCCGCGGCAAGGCGCACGCCGAGCTCGTCCGCCATCACGCCGCCGTCCGCGACTTCAATCGCGCACTCGCCCTCAATGCCAGATACGAACCCGCCTTCCGCAACCGCGCGGACACCTATCTCTCGCTCGGCCGCTACAAGGAGGCCGCGGAGGACGCGTCGCTGGCTCTCGCCACCGATGTTGACGATCCCTATCTGTTGCTCATGCGCGGTCGCGCCTATGCCGGCGACAAGAAGTTTAACACCGCGCTCGAGGACTTGAACAAGGCGATCGAGTTGAAGCCGGATCTTCAAGAAGCCTATGTCGAGCGCGGCAACGTCTTCGCCGCGGTCCGCCGCCACGACGACGCCATCACCGACTATAATAAGGCCCTGGAGCTGCAGCCCTCGAATGCCGAGACCTATGCTTTGCGCGCGGCGGCGAAGCTCGAACGGCCTGCGAAGGAAGGCGAACAGCCTCCCGCCGAAGCCGCTCTCGCCGACGTCAATCAAGCTCTGTTGCTCGCGCCCAACGATGCTCTCGTGCTCCGAGTTCGCGGCAACGTCTATGAGGGCCTCGGCCGCGTGCAGGACGCCATCGTCGACTATTATAAAGCGCTGTCGCTTGATCCCTTCCAGAGCGAGAGCCGCACGGCGCTCCTACGGCTGCAGCAGGAGGTCCCGTCGGATGAGGGAAGCCCGATCGGCGAGCCGGTGGCGGATTGGGTGATCCGCGAGCCCGCGCCGGGCCGCTACGTCGCCACCAATCCAAAATACAAGAATGTGCGCGCTGAACTCGAGATGTTCGGTTCCGGCAAGCCGAAGCTCTTGGATTGGAGTCTGATGAAGGATGCGCTCGCCGGCATCGGCCTTCTGCGCTACTACGCCGGCGATCTCGGCGAGGGCGAGGATGGATCGCTGGAATATGTCGCGATCGTCGATCTCTACGCCAACAAAGTCGTTTCCATCGAGCCGCACATCTGGGGCTCTAATCCTGCCCAATGGAAGTGGCAGGCCGTCTCCGTCGTCGTGACCGATCCCGACGGCAACGCCAACGAGATCAAGCTGCGCAAGCCCAAGGCCGCCCGCCCGGTGGCGAGAAACGATGGCTTCTTTGGCGCGGGCGGCGAAGACCGCCGCAGACGTGGCGGTGGCGGAGGCGGCGGAGGCGGCGGCCTCTTCGGCCTTTTCTTCCGCTGATCGGCCTTAGCCACTCATGACTCTTTTTCTCGCAAGCGTTCGCAATGAAGGGGAGGCGGCATTGGCCCTCGCCGCGGGCGCCGATGTCATCGACCTTAAAGAGCCTCTTCGCGGCGCGCTCGGCGCGGTGACGGCCGCGACCGTCCGCGACTGCGTTGACGCAGTGGAGCACCGCGGCTTTGTGAGTGCGACTGTCGGCGATGTTCCGCTGGACGCGGCGACGTTGCAGCAAGCAGCCCTGCAACAGCATGCGCTCGGCGTCGATTACGTTAAGCTCGGCGTGTTTCCGGGTGACGGCGCGGAAGAGGCGATGCGCGGCCTCGGTCGCCTCGCACGCCGCGTGCAACTGATCTTCGTACTGTTCGCAGACGCCCTGCCGGGTTTCGATGCGGTCGCCGTGGCTTCCCGTATCGGCGCGCGCGGCGTGATGCTCGACACCATGACGAAAGATGGTGGCTCGCTCCTGAAGCATCTGACCGAGGAGAGGCTGTCCGCCTTCGTCGTTCATGCCCGGAGCGAAGGGCTTCTCGTGGGTTTGGCGGGCTCCTTGCGGGCCGAGCACGTAGCCCCGCTTCTTGCCATCGAGCCCGACCTGCTGGGCTTTCGCGGCGCACTGTGCCGCTGGCACGATCGGGGCGGGACCCTGGACCCGGAAGCCTGCAGCGCGATCCGCGCCCTCATTCCGCGCACGCCGCGCAACGTATGGAAAAGGCCGCCCGCTGGCGCCGATGCGCCGGCCGTGTGCTAAAGCTGAACCAAGCACCGCGCTCACGGATTAGGGCTGGTATGGCAGAGCAAAAAAGCGTCAAGCCTGGGCATCGCGACCGCGTGTTCGTCCACGACTTCGTTCTCGATTGCGAGATCGGCGTCTACACGAACGAGCGCGGCGTTACGCAGCGCGTGCGCTTCTCCGTGGATGTGGAGCTCACACCGCCGCCGAGCGCGGTCGAAGACAAAATTGACCGGACGTTCGACTACGATCTGATCATCAAAGGGATCAAAGGTCTCGTTGCCCGCGGCCATATCAGTCTCGTCGAGACGTTGGCGGAGGATGTCGCGGAGCTCTGCCTCGCGCATCCTCGCACCGCCGCCGTGACCGTCCGCATCGAGAAGCTTGATAAGGAGCCGGGCTCCGTCGGCGTCGAGATTTATCGCGTCCGGGAGGCGTGAGGTGTCCGCGCTGACCGTGACCGCTCCCAAGGACATGCGCCTGACATCGCCGCTCGTCGTGAAGCTCGGCGGCAGCGTCATCCGCTCGCCTGAGCTGAACGCGTGGCTCGCAGCGATTGCGTCCGCGGATCGGCCCGTGGTTGTCGTGCCGGGTGGCGGCGCGCTCGCGGACGAGGTGCGCGGTTATCAGCAGAGCCTCGGCTTCGGCGACGGCCCGGCCCACCGCATGGCCCTTCTCGCCATGGATCAGCTCGCCTGGGCGGTCGCGGGTCTGAAGCCGGGCTTCGACGTGGGCGAGAGCGAAGCAGCCTTGTTCGAGATCTTGCAGCGTGGCCGCGTCGCGGTCTGGGCGCCCTATGCGTTGATCGCCAACCGGAATGACCTTCCCGCATCTTGGAGCCTCACCTCCGACAGCCTCGCATTGTGGCTTGCCGGCAAGATCGGCGCATCGCACTGCTATTTGATCAAGTCCATTGTCCGCAAAGGCTCGCAAACGAGCGCCGGGCGGCTTTCCCGCGAGGGCGTGGTCGACACGGCCTTTCCCGCCATGTTGCAAGAAGCCCGTGTCCCCACGTCCCTGCTCGGACGCGGCGATCAGCAGGTGTTTGCGGCCTGCCTGACGGGAGGCGGCGCCTGCGGCACCGCCATCGGCGGGGACTAGGCGTTCAGCGTCGAGCAACCTATCACTCCTAATGTCCGTGCGGTCGCGCGGTCGAGCGTTCCTGCAAAGCCTGAGGCGAGCGCGAAAGGCATGGCCGAAAGCATTCTGTTCCTGACAGGCCACCTTGCGCGGCCGCGCCTAGAAGCCGTGCTCGAGGCCATGAATGGCGGCTTCGACTGGAAGGTGCTGGATATCGGCGTAAAAGTCGCGGCCCTGATGACCGAGGAGATCATCCAGCGCCGCCTGCCGCAACCGGTCGAGGCCGACAAGATCCTGCTTCCCGGCCGCTGCCGCGCCGATCTGGGGCGCTTGAGTGAGAATTTCGGCGTGCCCTTCGAGCGCGGGCCGGACGAGCTCAAGGACATTCCCTATTTCTTCGGCCGCGCGCGTAAAGCCCAAGATATGAGCCGCTATGACATCCGCATCTTCGCCGAGATCGTCGAGGCATCCGCATTGACGGTCGCGGAGATCGTGCGGCGCTCCGACGCGTATGTCAGGCGCGGGGCCGACGTCATCGACATCGGCTGCCTGCCCGATACGCCCTTTCCGCATCTGGAAGAAGCGATCCAAGCGCTGCGCGCAAAGAACTATCGGGTCAGCGTCGATTCAGCGAATTCCGAGGAACTCTTGCGTGGTGGCAAAGCCGGCGCCGACTTCCTGCTCAGCCTGAGCGAGGACAATCTGCATATCGCAGAGGAAGTGCCGTCGACCCCCGTTCTGATTCCGAAGGAGCATGGCGACATGGCGTCACTCTACCGCGCCATGGATGCTCTCGACGCGAAGGGGCGCGCCTATCTCGCCGATCCCGTGCTCGATCCCATCAATTTCGGTTTCACGACCTCATTGCTGCGTTACGCCGCGCTGCGCCGCGAACGGCCCGATGTCGAAATCCTGATGGGCACGGGCAATCTGACCGAGCTGACCGACGCGGACACCAACGGCATCACCGCCGTTCTGCTCGGCATCTGTTCCGAGCTTCACATTCGCAATGTGCTGGTGGTGCATGTCAGCCCGCATACGCGCCGCACCGTCGAGGAGCACGATCTCGCCCGCCGCATCATGTACGCGTCGCGCGAAAATCAGGACCTGCCCAAGGATTACGACCCTGGGCTTCTCAGCCTGCATTCGCGGCGGCCTTTCCCGCTCACGCCGGCCGAGGTCGCCGAGAGCGCCGCCGCGGTGCGCGACGGGAACTTCCGCATCGAGGTCGCGGAAGACGGCGTACACATCTTCAATCGCGACGGTCATCACGTCGCGGACGACATCTTCGAGCTGTTTCCCAAACTCGGCGTCGAGGCGGATGGCGCTCACGCCTTCTATCTCGGCGCCGAGCTCGCCCGTGCGGAGATCGCGTGGCGCCTCGCCAAGCGCTATGCCCAGGACGAGCCGCTGGACTGGGGCGTTGCCGCCGACAAGCCCGATGAGGACAAGACTCGTCTCAAGGCAGCAGGCCACACCCTCGTGACCCGCCGCGATCGCGACAAGCCCTAGCTGGGAGCCCCAAACAGAATGCCCGTGATCCGCGAATGCATCGTCACCACCAGGAGCGAGGAGGGGAAGATCCACATCGCTCCGCTCGGTCTCATTGCCGATGACGACGGCTGGATCATCGCGCCCTTCAAGCCGTCCACCACGCTGGAAAATCTGCGTACGACACCGTACGCGGTCGCAAGTTTCACCGACGATGTTCTCGTCTTCGCCGGCTGTCTCGTCGGCAATCGCGACTGGCCGCTGCGCTCTGCGGAGAAGGTGCCGGGCGCCGTGCTCGCCGGTGCGCTCGCGCATGCCGAGCTCGAGGTGCGGGAGGTGGAGGAGGACGAGCTACGTCCGCGCTTTCATTGCCGCGTCGTCTATGCCGCAAACCATGCGCCGTTCAAAGGCTTCAACCGCGCGCAAGGCGCCGTGATCGAGGCCGCCATCCTGGCGAGCCGGCTGCATATGCTGCCGCGCGAGAAAATCGAGCAGGAGCTGGCCTATTTGCAGATCGCGGTGGAGAAGACCGCCGGCCCCCGCGAGCATGAGGCATGGCGCATCCTCATCGAAAAGATCGAGGATCATTACAAACATGCGCACCGCAAAGATTGAGGAACAAGCGGAGCGTTCAGGCGTAATGTCTTCGTCTCAAGCGACTAAAGGAACGCCCAGATGCATCTGCGTGCACCCACCGCTGTCGTCACCATGATCTGCGCCATGCTGTTGGCGCCGGCACCGCTCTCCGCCCATCACGGCTGGAGTTCGTATGACGCCAGCAAGGCCGTCAAGGTGGAGGTTCCGCTCGCGGCCGTGCGCTATCAGAACCCGCACGGCGAAATCGAGATCGAGCATGAGGGCAAGACCTGGGTCATCGTGCTGGCGCCAGTGTCGCGCATGCAGGCGCGCGGGCTCCCCCAGGACGATTTGAAGGTGGGCGAGACGGTCATCGTCGAGGCCTATCCGCGGCGCGACGGCGAGCCTGAGATGCGCGCTGAGCGGATCACCGTGAAGGGCAAGACGGTCGAGCTGCGCTAGGCGGTAGAGGCACCCGCATGGAGGAGATTGCCGCCGCGCTGGAAGCGTCGTCGCTCGGCGCGGCGATGCGCGACTCCACCATCCTCTATCCCATCGTCAACATCCTGCATCTGATCGGCCTCGTGATGGTCCTCGGCGGGATCGGTCTGCTCGACCTTCGCATGCTGGGCCTCGCGCGCCAGCTCCCGCTTGCCGGGGTCTACGGCTTGCTGACCGGGACGGCGGTGGCCGGTGTCTGCGTGCAGATGGGGAGCGGCTTCCTCCTGTTCGCCTCCGACGCGACCGCGCTCATCGCCAACGACGCCTTCCTGCTGAAGATGCTCCTCTTCGCAGCAGCGCTTCTGAACGCGGCGCTGTTTCGCCTCCTGTGGCGGAAGCGTATCGCGACATGGGACGCAGCGCCGCCCTTCGCCGGACGCATGCAGTCGGCGTTGTCGCTCTTTATGTGGGGCACGATCGGCGCGCTCGGACGCCTCATCGCCTATGTCTGACAGGTCCGCCTATTTCGGCCCGACATTGACCTTGTTGTAGCGCGCGTCGACGCAAGCTGCGCCGTTCCAGAAATGATACTCGCCGCAGCTCAAAGGACGCGGCGGGACGAGCGGAACTTCGACAACGACCGGGCCGCCTTCGACAACGACGGGGGGCGCGGTGACAACGACGGGAGGCGCAGTGACAATGACGGGCGCTGCGCCGGG
>DASQLK010000198.1:0-7685 GCA_035630055.1 Methyloceanibacter sp.
CGAGCTTGCCTTCGCCGTCGATTTTGAACTCGACCTTGGCGACGCCTTGCACGCGGCGGCTGCGCGCGTTGGCGGGATAGCGCTTGTGGCGATTGAGGTGGAGGAGGAGCGCCTTCTGCCAGGTGACCTCGGCTTGCGAGGGCTTGCGCGTCATGCCGGCGTCGCGTGCTTTCACGGTCGGGGCCTGCGTGGCGTCGACCTTGGGCGGCGCGGTCGCGACGCTCGCAGCCGGGCTCACCTCCGTGACCTGCTGTTGCGTTTTCAGGAGCTCCGGCTCGTCCTCGGCCTTCTCCGCGGTCTCGACCTTCTTCGGCATCAAGACTTCAGGGTCGGGCGCGAGCGGCGCCTCCTCGACCGGCGGCAGTTCTTCGATCTCTTCCTGCACGGCCTGCTCGGTCGGCTGCGGCGTCGGCACCGCATCCTCGCTCTGGGGTCCGATGGCGAGATCCTGCGGGTCCATCGGGGCGACGGCGAGAGCGGCAAGCTCCATGACGATGGCGCCGGTGGGCTCTAAATCGGAGTCCGGCTCGGGCCACTGCACGAGGGCGAGTGTGCCGCCGGCGAAATGGGTCGCGAAGACGAGAACGCCGGCTCCCAACCAGCGGCGGAGCCGGGCCTGTCTTGCATCGATGGCGTCTGCGGCCAACATCAGCGCGCCTTCACCTGTTCCAGCGGCGGGCCCTCGAGCCCGACGAGAGCGACCTTGAGATAACCGGCGGCGCGGAGGAGATTCATCACCTGCATCAGCTCGCCATAGGGGACGGCCTTGTCCGCGCGGAGGAAGATGCGACGATTGCGGTCCATCTCAGACGCCTGATCGAGCGCCGAGGCGACGCCGGCGCGCGGGACGGCGTCATTGCCAAGTGCAAGGCTGAGATCCGACTTGATGGTGAGATAGAGCGGCTTGTCCGGGCGCGGCTGCGGCTGCGCGGTCGAGACGGGTAGATCGACGGCGACGTCCACGGTGGAGAGCGGCGCCGCGACCATGAAGATGATGAGAAGAACGAGCATCACGTCGATAAAGGGCGTGACGTTGATCTCGTGGTTCTCGGTGAGATCGTCGCCGTCGTTGTCGAGACGTCCCGCCATTTCTATTCCGCCGCGCTTGCGACGCGGCGCGGACGATTGCCTGTCGCGGCATCGAGGTCGCGCGAGACGAGGCGGTTGACCATGGCGGCCGCTTCCGCAACGAGCGCCTTATAGCCAGCGATGCCGCGCGAGAAGTGGTTGTAGATGATCACCGCGGGGATCGCGGCAGCGAGGCCCAGCGCAGTGGCGAGCAGCGCCTCGGCGATGCCGGGCGCGACCACTGCGAGATTCGTGGTCTGCGCCTTCGAGATGCCGATGAAGCTATTCATGATGCCCCAGACCGTGCCGAACAGGCCGACGAAGGGCGCGGTGGCGCCGATCGTGGCGAGCATGCCGGTGCCCACATTCATCTGCCGGCCGGCGGCGATCTGGATGCCTTCCAGCCGCGAGGCGACGCGTTCCTTGATGCCAGACTTCTCGGGTGTGTTCGCCGACAGGCGAAGCTCGGCCTCCGCCGCCTCGATCAGGGCCGGCACGACGCCCCGCCGCTTGCCGAGTTTGGCGTCCGCTGCGGCTAGAGACGGCTCGTTGGCGATGTCGCGGAGGTTGCGGCGCGTCTTGCGCTTGGCGCTCGCGAGTTCGACCGTTTTCGCGAGCCAGACAGTCCAGGTAATGACCGAGGCTATGACGAGCCCGATCATCACCGCTTGGACGACGATGTCCGCGGAGGCGAACATGTTCCAGGGCGAGAGGTCGTGCGGCAGCGTGGTCTTATCGATGGGCGGGGCCGTTGCGGCGACGGGCGGCGGTGCCTGCCCGGCAGGGGGTGAGAGCGCTTCCGTCTGCTGCGGGGCCTGCTGGACTTCCAGGTCCATCGGCGTCGTCTCAGGCGCGACGGCGGTAGGCGACTGCGGTACGGACTGCTGGGCGATCGGCGCCGCGGCGGGGTCTTCCTGACCCCTTGCCGGCAGGGCAGCGGTCAGCGCCAAGGCACATACAGTGAAAATCGCGGAAAACTGGGAAATACGCCGCATTTGCCCTCCAGGCCGCACAAATCCGGGCCTCTGGGCGTGACAATAAAAAGTAGACTATTTCTGTCAAGTTTTTGCGCGAGAATAACATAGGTCGGGGACGGCCTGCGGCGACAGACCGCGCAAGCGGTCGCCCGCCCCGACATCCGCCAGGGCACAAGAGGAGAAAATCGAGGTTAGGAGGTGGCGCCGGCAAGCCGTGCGGGCTTGCGAGGCTTCGTTGTGTCTGCGGCTGCCGCCTCCAGGCGGCGCTGGCCGATCAGCTCAGCCAAGGTGTGCTGGTCCAGAACCGTGATGAAGGCCTCGAGGGCGTCCCCCAGCATACGATTGATGGGGGCGGCGCGCTTGATCCCGCAGGAGGGCGCCTGGCCGCCGACGCATTCGGCGGCGACATTGGTGCTTTCGGTGACCCGGATCACATCGCCAATGCGGATTTCTTTCGGGGTCATGGCCAGTTGGAGGCCTCCCGCGCGCCCGCGCGAGGTCTTCAGGAAGCCGCCGCGGACAAGGATGGGGACGATCTTTGCGACATTATACTCTGTGATGCCGTCCAGCTTCGCAATGTCGCCGGCACGGACATGGCGATCGCCTGCCAGCGCACAATGCGTCAGGATCCTAATCGCGTAGCTGGTCTGCTTGGTCAGTCGCATGGCTGGGCCCGGACACATATAGCAGATTGCGACCCCGCCAAGAAAGCCAGTCGCAATTTATTGATGGCTCCGGATGTCGCAGCGGGCGATCCGCGACCGCCGAAAGCGCCGCACGAGCGGACCACGAAGGCCCGTTCGGCCCTTCCCCGCGAGATGAGTTTGCGGGGGCGGCAATGCATTCTTCCAGAGAATGACTATCCTGCCGCGGCGGTTGCTCAACTTCTGGGCACATTTAGTGCCGTTGGACTGGAAGGCGGGCAAAAATCCCCCAGGTGTTGCCAACGTGCGCTACCGAATTGAGATCAAGGGGCGTACCCTTTACCAGCCTTGCGAATCAGCATTTTGCGTTGCAGCATAGATTTTATGGAACCCGCAGGTCGGATCCGAATTTAAGGTCTGATCTGCCAAGGTGAGTAAGGCCTAAATGGATCGCGAAAGCATAGACTTAAGGAATTTCAGGGATACTCGTCCCGCCGGCGCGCTGTCGCTCGCCGGTCCTGGGAACACGCTGTCGCACCCCTCTTATTTTGCATTGCAACATTTTTGCGTGAGGGCATAATTCCAGGGTCTTAAGGGAAGAAATTACCAGGGTGGTGATCGAGCAACTCTATTAGAGGACGCTATCGATGCCCATTGCACTGACCCTAGCCCTGACGGCGGGCCTTTTGCTCCCCGTTCAGTCCATTCCTCATTCGTCCATCCCTTCGCAGGACCTCAACGCCGTCTTATGCAAGACGGAAGCGCAGGCCGTCGCGCTCGCGGCGAGCATGGCGAACGGCAAGACCGAGCCCATCGCCATCAACCTCGTCAATAAGGCCGCTCAGGCCGAGGTCTGCGGGCGTTATGTCGGCAAGGCGGTGGTCGAGACCCAAAAAACCGAAAACCACGGCGGCAGCCTCTTCATGCTCGCAGGTCTGCGTTTCGTAGAGGACGGTGCGCTCGCCTGGACGGCAAGCTGGGTCGCGCCCTTCCAAGGCGCGCAGCTCGAGAGGGGGATCTGACCATGCCAGTTCCCATGCCAGCCGCAGTCGTCCTGATCGTCTGCAAGACAGTCCTTGCGGGTCCGCCGGACGTGAACGCAGCCTATACCGGTTACGAGAACCGACAGTGGGCCACGGAGCACTCCATGATGGTGTGCCGCCGCCATGAGGTCGCTCTTTACGATCCTGCCATTGATCAGGGCGCTGCCGCGCAGCCATTCACGCCCGTGTCCTGCTGGCGTTCTGCCATGCAGCTTGGTCCGGCGTTCGACGCAACACACAAGAACTCGCCTTGGCGGTTCTGGCGGGCGGCCTGCCCCGTGCCCATCGTGAAAAAGAATCCGGACGGCAGCGAAGACGTGATTGCGTGGAAGCTGCCGGAGTGCGGGCATCGGGATACGGTGCGTTGCGACGTGGACGCCGAGATCTAAGGCCGTTTGCCTGCGGTCGTAGACTAAGGATGATCTGATGCCGCTCTGGCTGAAGCTCTCAAGCGGGGTTGCGCTTACGCTTCTCCTGCTCGGATTCGCGGGCTTCACCGCCTATTCCGAGAAGCTGGGCCCACTCGTCCAGGCGCAGGGGACGACGTTCTACAACGATCAATGGCGTCCTGAGCCGCTCGCCTGCAAGCCGAAAAGCGTGATCGTCACGGCCATCGCGAATGTACACGCCACGTTCGATTTTTATAGGGACGGCGAATTACAGGCTTTCGAACAGCGAGCGGGGCATCTCAAGGGCCTACCCCCGCTCAACGTGGAAGAGCTGTATGTGATCACCGCCGACGACAAGCTGCGCGATGGACAGATGGTGCTGTTCATCGGCCTGAAACATGGCTGCGTCGCGACGGTTTTCGGCTTCCCCGCAAACCTGTATCATGAGCTCACCCATCCGACGGCGCGGAGCTGACCAGCCGCGACTCGAATAAGGGCGACGCGGTTTTCCCTGGAGCCCCTCCGTGCCGGAGCATCCCTCAGTCCCGCCCGGGGACTTGCTTTACGTCATCGGCGACATTCATGGATGTGCCGATCTTCTTACCGATCTGCTGCACCAGATCGAGCGGGACGCGGCAGGCAAAGATGCCGATCGGAAGCGGCTTATCTTTGTTGGCGATTATGTCGACCGCGGTCCAGACAGCCGGCGCGTCATCGAGATCTTGATTGCTCAGCGTCCGGCATCATTCCAAGCGAGCTTCCTGAAGGGCAACCACGAGGCGCTACTCCTCGACTTTCTCGCCGATGCGGAGCGTCTTAGGGCGTGGCGCATAAACGGCGGAGATGCGACCATGCTGTCGTATGGCGTCGATGTCGCTGGACTGGAACGGACAGCCGCTCCGCCCGAGGATTGGCGCGCGGCATTGAAAGACGCACTGCCACAAAGTCATGCCGCATTTTTCGAGACGCTCGCGCTGCAGGCGAGCGTGGGCGATTATCACTTCGTGCACGCGGGCGTTCTGCCGGGCGTGCCGCTCGACGCGCAGCACGAAGACGATCTTCTTTGGATCCGCGAAGAGTTTCTGAACTACCGCGGCGCATTTGGGAAGGTCGTCGTGCATGGCCATACGCCCTGCAAGCTGCCAGACAAGCGCGCGAACCGTATCGGCATCGACACCGGGGCCGTCTTCACGGGACGGCTGACGGCGTTGAAGTTAAAGGGAGGTGAGCAGAGCTTTCTGCATACTTAGGTCAGCCGTCTTGCGCCTCGGCGACATCCTTGAGGCGGTCGCTCAGGCTGCCGCCGCTGCGCGGACCCGGGCGGCTGTTGCGCTTGTTGCGGCGCGCGGCGAACCGTTGCACCAGGGATGGCCGCGTCTCTAGCGTGGCCTCATCTCCGTCATCGGACAGGTCAGGCTTTTCCGCCGCCAGCTCAGGCTCATGCGATTGCGGATCGTGCGTCTGTTCCGCGTGGACCGCGCCATTGCCGTTGGCAGCGACCTTATTTTGATCGGTCGGCTCAGGTGGCAGGACCACATCGGCCTCGTGATGGTCAACTTGCGGGCGCTCGCCACGGGCAAAGGCAAGGATCTGGCCGGCCAGCTTGTTGATCTCCTCACGCAGAGCCTCGTTCTCGATCGTGCTGGATCTGGCGTGGGCCAACTCCTCTTTCAGTCGGGACAGCTCGACGTTGAGGCGGCCGCTTTCCTTGAGCAGCCGCGCGTCGGATTTCACCGCTCCGCGCAGAGGCAAGGTCCCGCCTTCAAGCGAACCGCGCAGGCGGTCGATCTCTTCACGCTGGCTATTCACCATCGCGCGGGCGTTCTTAAGCGCATCGGACTGCGAAGCGACGGTGTTGCTGAGATCGTTGTTGGCGCTCTCCAGTTCGTTGATGACCTCCTTGGCCGTCTTCAGACGCGTGTCGAGATCGGGCAGGCGCCGCCGGATCGTCTGCTCCAGAACACGATTGGCGTTTTCCTTTTCTTGCAGGCGTGCTGTCGCGCCCGTCAGCTCGTTCTTGAGCACGGAGATTTCAACGCGGCGCTTGTTTGCGGCGATCAGTTCACGCGCGGCCTTATCCTTCGCCTTCTCCAGCGCCACTTCGACGCGGCGAATCTCCACGGCGAACTCGGCGCGAAGCTGGTCCTTGTCCGCCTGGATCTCCGCCAGGGACATGGGCATGGTCGCTTCGAGCTTGCGGGTGGTCAGGCGGACGGCCCTATTCCAAAGGGGAGGGGCGAGCACCAAGCCGAGCAGGCAACCGAGGAGGAAGCCGAGCGCGCCGTAAATCGCGATGTCGATCATCGAAACTGCGCTCCCGATCGGCGCCCCAACGCGTCACCAAGCGGACGCTCCCGGGCCAGGCAGCGCGCAGCTACGCCCCGGCGCCTCAATTTCCTTAGCGCCAAACTAGAACGGATTCCAGGTCGGCTGCCGGGTATATTTCAAGTATCCCACATTTGCGCCAAGTCTGAGGCCGATGCCGGAGCGGATCGGGGCCAGCACGACGTGATCGCGGGTGAGAAACGTGATCCCGACGCCGCCGATCAGATAGGCCGATCCGTCCAATCCGCCATAGGTGGAGAAAATCTCGGCCGGGCTGCGAAGATTATAGACCAGCACCATGGTTTTCGAGCCTTCGGCGCCGAAGTCGTAGCCGAGGGAGGGGCCCTGCCAGTAGAGGCGGTGCTCGCCGGCGTCTTTTGTATAGAGGACGCCTTCGCCGTAGCGGAGGCCAGCGATGAAGGCGCCGCCTGCTTCCTCCCCCAGGATATAGCCATTCGGCCGCCCCGCGCGCTGGAAGGCGTATTCAATCACGCCGGCGAAACCCGTGGAGACGCGGCCAAAGAACCGATGGCCGGTCTCCTTGATCTCATCCATGGAAAAAGTGCTCTGTTCCTGCGCCTCGGGCGGAACGTAGGGCTGCTCCTGTGCGCCGTGACCCGGCGTATAAGGCTGGCCCGGTCCGCCGGGATCGGATGGCGGCGCGCCATATTGCCCTTGGCCCGGCGGGGGCGGCGGAGGCGAGCCGGGCTGCACCGCATGGGGACGGTAAGGATCAGGCTGCGGAGAGATCACCATGGGCTCGTCGGCCTGGGCGACAATCGTTGCGCCGCGCGCAGGCTGCTGCGCCAAGGCTGTGCCTGGCCCAAGCATGAGCAGCATCGCCGCCGTGGCGGCAAGGACGCTCAGTCTTTGCTGCATGCTTTACCCTCCCACCGGAGCCGGGTGTGCCAGCCCGACTCACGGCGCTTGTGACATCAATTCTTGGCCGAAACTGTTACCAAACTGTGGCTAGATGCGCGCCGCTACGAGGGCTCCGCCCCAGGCGACGAAGCTCGGATTGCGCAGGCCACGGGCCGTTTTTCCGTAGGCGAGGGGCTTGTCTTCCAGATCGACGACGCGACCGCCGGCAGCCTCGAGAACGGCTTGGCCCGCGGCGGTGTCCCACTCCATGGTGGGGCTGAGGCGTGGATAGACATCCGCCCCTCCCGCCGCGATCTCCAGGAATTTGATGGACGACCCGGCGCTCGTCCGCTCGGCAATCGTCAAGCGGGCAAGAAA
>DASQLK010000199.1:0-7512 GCA_035630055.1 Methyloceanibacter sp.
CGTCTTCTCCACGCGAAAATTCTCGATGAACAGAGCCATGCGCTCGCGCGGCGCCCACCATTTTTGCGGGCCAATATGCGACCAGGGGAACAGGCCTCTGGCATAGGCGTCGCGCAGCGCCGTAACACTCATGTCGGTGCAAATGCCGGCAAGACCGTCCGGATGGCGCAAGGCGCAATCGGGGTTTGGCAATATGCCGCGCTTTGACCCTAAGCCCAGAGCGTAGCGAGCGGTGATTGCGAGCACGGCGGGCACGGCCGAGATCCGCGACGGCTTCAAGGCATAAGCAACGCCGTAGAACCATTGCCGCAGACGCTCTACGACGGACACGCGGACTCTTCCCTTTGCCCGCGGCATTTGGCTTTGCAGCACCAAGCTGCCGGAGATCTGTTCACTCACTTGCACGATCTCTACTCCATCACCTCGCCGCGGCCTGATACGCAGCCGCGCTCTCTTTCGGATTCCAGTCCGCCGCTTCCTTCGGCCCGGCCTCGACGCACCACCGCCCCGAGCGGCCACCCTCGCCGGCCGTCTCGGCGAGAACCTTCAAGAATTCCCGCCGCGGGATGACGCGGAAACCCATGTCGAGAATGGTCGGCGTCGGCCACTTGCCGTCATTGAGCGCGTAGCCCCACCGCGCGAGATGCCAGTTGAGGACGGCGAAGCCGAGCTTCGAGGTATTATCTGCGTGCGAGAACTGCGACTCGGTGAAAAACACGCGCCCGATGGCGACGCCGTATCCGCCGCCCACGAGCGTGCCGTCCGCATTCCAGACCTCGAACGAATGCACGTGCCCGGCATCGTAGAGCGCCGCATAGGCACGCATGATGCGCGGCGTGATCCAGGTCACATGCCAGCGGCCTTCGCGCTTGCCGGCACACGCCTTGATGACGCCCTCGAAGTCGCGGTCGAACGTGACCGTGTAGCGGTCCTGGCGCATCAGGCGCTTCAGCCGCTTCGGCATGTGAAAGTCTTCAATGAAGAGAACGCAACGCTCGGGCGGTGACAGCCATTTCGTCGGCCCGAAATGACCATGCGGAAAAAGCCCGCGGCGATAGGCCTCCAGCAAAGTCGGCACGCTGAGATCGTGAGCGATGCCGACAAGTTCCGGCACGTCCGGCGTCTGCGCGGGATCCGGCAGGGTTGCATCGGCCGTAAGAAGATCTTCCATCACCAGACGCGCCAGGCGCGGCAGCCGGTCGATCCGCTTGGGCAGCACGGACCAGGCCGCCCCAAGGGCCACCCGCTCGATGCGTTCTTTGGATGTCTCTTGAAAAAGCGAGTCCCGACGGGCCAGCGCATCTGCATCGGGACCGCGCAGATCGTCATCCGGCACGCCAACGGCATCGCCGCAGCTGGAAAAGGGCTGAAATACGCTCAAACTGCACCTCTAACGGCGTGCGGCGCTCCTACCAGAGCGCCGTCGCAACGAGACGCAGCTTGCCCCCAAAGGATTCGCAACGGGTTAACGAGGTCTGCAAGATCCGTGCAGGCCTCACGTAATCGGCGGAGATCAGGCCTTTGGCGACGCGGTCTGGGCGCGGATCCACGCGCAGTACTCTGCGCTCCCGCCGCCGGTAGGAATGACGAGCAGAGCAGGCACCTCGTAGGGATGCAGTACCTTTGCTTCGGCGAGAACGGCATCCGTCAGCCCAGCCCTGGTCTTGATGATCATGGCGACCTCGCTTGCCTCCTCGCGGGCCCCCTTCCACTCGAAGATCGACACCATCCCGGGGAAGATGTTTACGCAGGCTGCAAGTCGCCGTTCCACGAGCGCATTTCCCAGCGCCTTCGCGTCCTCGACGGTGGCAAAGGTCGTGTAGATCAGGACGGGACTATCTTCGGTCTTCATGGATTCACCATTCTCTCTGCCCTATGACAGCAAGCGCTATGCTTTGTCGCAACCCCGGCCGGCTTATACCGCCGCCTCGCTTCGCTCTGGCCCCGCTCCATCATGGCACGCTTCAATAAGATCGCATTTGTCGCCAGCGATACCCAGGAGGCCGAGACGGCCTGCGCCAAGCTCGTCGACCGCTACGGCAACGCGGCACCAGAGGAGGCCGATGCCATCGTAGCGCTCGGCGGCGACGGCCTCATGCTTCAGACCATGCATCGGCATATGCGCAGCCGCATCCCCATTTATGGAATGAACCGGGGCTCAGTCGGCTTTCTACTCAATGATTACTACGAGAACGGCCTGACCGAGCGGCTCGAGAGCGCGGAAATCACCGTCATCCATCCCCTGCGCATGAAAGCCCGCGACGTGGCAGGCGTCGAGCACGAAGCACTCGCCATCAACGAGGTGTCGCTGTTCCGGCAGACCTATCAAGCGGCCAAGCTCAGAATCGCCGTCGACGGCAAGGTGCGGCTCGAGGAGTTGATCTGCGACGGCATCCTCGTCGCCACGCCCGCCGGCAGCACCGCCTACAATCTCTCCGCCCACGGGCCCATCGTCCCGATCAACGCGCCGCTCCTCGCCCTAACGCCGATCAGCCCGTTCAGGCCCCGGCGCTGGCGCGGCGCTCTCCTCCCCAACGACGCCAACGTCGTCATCGATGTTCTGGAACCGGGAAAGCGTCCCGCAAGCGCAGTGGCCGACCACACCGAGTTCCGGGAGATCGCAAGCGTGGAGGTGAAGGAGGACAGCGGCATCGACATCTTCATGATGTTCGATCCTGGTCACACCCTCGCCGAGCGCGTTCTCGCCGAGCAGTTCGGTTATTGAGCTAGGCCTGCCTCGCTCCCGGCCGCGCCAGCGTAAAAACCTCGTCGATCACGGCGTAGTCGCCGTAGCCGAGCCGCGCGATGGGCCGGAGCTTCGTCACATCCACCCTGCCCCCGCTGATCACCTCGTCGGCGACATGCACCCCGATGACCTGTCCGAGCACGATCGCATGCGTCCCCGCGCTGCCATCCTTGCCGGGCAGATCGATGGTGCGCCAGTAACGGCATTCAAACGCGACCGGTGACTCGGCCACGCGCGGCGGCGCAACGAGCCGCGACGGTGCGGGCGTGAGGCCGGCGAGTTTCATCTCGTCGACGTCGGGTTCGACGGGCATGGACGTGCGGTTCATGGCCTCGCGCAGATCGTAGGTCGCGAGCGAGCACACGAACTCTCCCGTCTCCTCGGCATTGCGTTGGCTGTCCTTGCGGCCGCCGGATGCAAACATGACGTAATGCGGGTCTTCGGACACGGCATTGAAGAAGCTGTAAGGCGCGAGATTGACGACGCCTGCCTTGCTCACCGTCGAGATCCAACCGATCGGACGCGGCGCGACGAGGGCCTTGAACGGATCGAACGCCAGACCGTGCGTATTGGCGACGGCGTCATAGAACATTTGGGTCACCTGCTGCGCGCGATGGTCGCCTTCAAGCGCGCCATGCCGTCACGATGTCGTCGAGGACCGGCCGCTCACGCTCGTCGGGCGTCTCCTTTGGACTGCCAATATAGATGAAACCGGCGATGCGCTCATTCTGGTCAAGACGCAGCGCGGACTTCACCGCGGGATTATAGGCATACCATTCCGTGATCCACTGCGCGCCGAAGCCGAGCGCCGTGGCGGCCACCAGCAGATTTTCGCAGGCCGCGCCGGCCGAAAGGATCTGCTCCCATTCCGGAGCGGCAGCATTATCCCTGACCCTTGAGACGACGGCGACCACGACCGGCGCGCGCAGGAAGCGCTTCGCCTCGTTCTCCAGGCGGAACTGCCCCGGGTCGCTCTCCTCCCGGGCGCAAATAGCGGCGAGGACTTCGCCGAACGCCCGCCTGGCCTCGCCTTGGAAGAGAATAAAGCGCCACGGGACCAGCTTCTTGTGGTCCGGGACGCGGGCGGCGGCCGTCAAAATGGCCTGCAATTGCTCTTCGCTTGGCCCCGGCTCCCCGAGGGCATTGGCCGAGACTGACCGGCGGGTAAGGAGATGATCGAGGATGGGATTGGACATGAGGGCGTCCCCTAACGCGAAAACCTAAGGCGGGACAAGGGTTCATCGCCGCCGCAATCCCAAATCGGCCTCAATGGGGTCAGATTTTGCCTGCGTTATCCCTTGGGCTTTGGGGCTATAACGACTCGCGGGCCAGACGATCGGAGCGAACGCGAATGCGGGGGAAACGCTGCGCGGAGCTTGGCATTTTAATGCTGGCGGCCGCCCTCTACGGCGGGCCTGCTGCGGCCGAAGACGCCCCTGCGTCTGCTTCGGCAGGCGCAAACGAGCGTCCCGGCGCGATGATCGTTCTGGATGCCTCCCGCACCATGTGGACCAAGCTCGGCGGCCTTAGCAAGAACGCGAACGTTCGCATCAAACTCGGCGATGTAATAGGCACTTACGACGGCAAGCTCAGATTCGGCCTCGTCGCCTTCGGTCATCGCCAAACCTCCAACTGCGCCGATACCGAGACCGTGGCGAAGCTCGGCGAGCTTTCCAAGACGTCGCAAAGGAAGCTTCTCGATCGCATCAAGCCGAAAGGCCAAGCGCCTGTCGCGGCGGCCATCGCGGAAGCGGCGAAGGACCTGCCCAAGGACGGCCGCCTTGACATCGTCTTCATCGGCGACGGCGGCGATACCTGCGACGCGGATATCTGCGCGGCTGCGACAAGCCTCAAAGAAAAAACGCCTGGCGTGCGCATTCACGTGGTTGGAATCGATACCAAGGGTGAGGCCGAACTGAAGCCGCTTGCCTGCATGGCAACGGCCACGGGCGGCCAGTTCGTTGCGGCGACCAACGCTGACACCTTGAAGAAAGGGTTGGCGACCGTATTCGAGGCCGCTCTCACCCCACTGCCCGCACCCCCCGCCGCCCCGGTGGCCGCGGTACCTCCAGCGGCACCGTCTGAAGCCGCAATACCGGCGCCGCAACCCGTACCCGCCACCCCCTCCACTACCGCCAATCAGCAGGCGGCCTCGCCGCCCGCACAACCAGCCCCCGCGCAGTCCGAGAGCCAAAAGGCGCCATCGCCAGAGCAGCAGGCCGCTTCGCCTACCGAGAAAGCGCCGGCGGCAGCAGAAGCCCCCGGCGAGACCGCAGCGCCGGCGGAGGCAGCAGCGACGCCGCCGCCAGAGCCTCCCATTGAGCCGGGGCCGCCAGTGCCGGTGTCGTTCAAGGCGCTTCTCACCGAAAGCGGCCCGAAGCTGGAGGCAGGGCTCGTTTGGCGCGTGTTTGCCGAAGGCGAGGCGAACGGTCCGCGCAAACTTTTGAGTACGCATCGGGAGGCCGCTCCGACCGCCGCGCTGGAACCGGGGAATTATCTCGTCAACGCCGCCTACGGGCTCTCCAACCTCACGAAGAAGATCAAGGTTCGCGGTGGCCGTTCCATTGAGGAGACATTCATTCTGAATACGGGCGCGCTCAAGCTCGCCGCGGAGACCGCGACCGGCGAGCGACTGCCACAAGGCGCCGTTAGGTTCGACATCCTTTCCGACGACGAAGATCAGTTCGGCAATCGCCGTAAAATTCTGGGCAATGCGCCGCCGGACCTCATCATCAGGCTGAACGCCGGCGCGTATCACATCGTCAGTCAATATGGCGATGCGAATGCGTCGGTGCGCGCGGACGTGACCGTGGAGCCCGGCAAGATTACAGAGGCCACGGTGAAGCACGCGGCGGCGACCGTCACCTTCAAGCTCGTGCAGGGCCTGGGTGGCGAGGCGCTGGCCGACACGCAATGGAACGTGCTGACCCCGACCGGAGACTCGGTGAAGAAAATCGCGGGCGCGCTTCCGACCCATATCCTCGCCGCCGGCAGCTACGCCGTCGTGGCCACCCATAGCGGCCTGACCTATACGCGGAAGTTCAACGTCGAGCCGGGGATGTCCAAGCAGGTGGAGGTCGTGGTCGAGGACGGACCGACCTCGCCGGAGGCGTTGAAGGCGATCCTTGAGCCTTCCGTGCCGCCGCCCGGCGCCGGCACGTTTGCGGGCGGCACAGATACGCCTGATGGCGGGGCGGCGCTAGGCTTCGCGCCGGAGCCTACCGGACCCCTGATCAACCCCAGCGTCCTCTTCCGCCCGCCTGTACGGCCGTAATCCTCAGGCCGCCTGGGCACCTGCCTCGGTGAGATCCGGCGGCACGGCCTCGTCGATGAGGACTCGTAAGGCCGTCTCCAGCGGCATCACCTCCTGCGCCTGGCTGCCCAGCCGGCGCATGGATACGGTCCCCTCCTCCGCCTCGCGCTTGCCGACAACGAGCATGACAGGAACTTTCGCCAGCGAATGCTCCCGCACCTTGTAGTTGATCTTCTCGTTGCGAAGATCGACCTCCGCGCGTAGGCCGGCTTTGCGTAAAGCGGCAACAACCTTCTCCGCATAGTCATCTGCGTCCGAGACGATGGTCGCCACAACGGCCTGCGTCGGCGCGAGCCAGAGCGGCAGGTGGCCGGCGTGATGCTCGATCAGGATGCCGGTGAAGCGCTCCAGCGATCCGAACATGGCGCGATGGATCATGACCGGCGGCTTCTTCTCGCCGTCCGGACCGATATAGAACGCGCCTAAGCGCCCGGGCAGGTTGAGGTCGACCTGGATCGTGCCGCATTGCCAGTCACGCCCGATGGCGTCGCGCAGCACATATTCGAGCTTCGGACCGTAAAACGCTCCCTCGCCCGGGTTGAGCTCATAGGACAGGCCTGCGGCTTCCACGGCGCGCTTCAAGGCCGCCTCCGCCTTGTCCCATACGTCGTCTGCGCCGACCCGCTTCTCCGGCCTGTCGGAGAACTTGATCCGCACATTGTCGAAGCCGAAATCGCGATAGATCGACAGCATCTGCTCGTTCAGCTTCACGCATTCTTCCGTGATCTGATCCTCGGTGCAGAAAATATGCGCGTCATCCTGCGTGAAGTGCCGCACACGCAGAAGCCCATGCAGCGCGCCCGACGGCTCGTAGCGATGCACCTTGCCGAACTCCGCGATGCGCAGCGGCAGGTCGCGATAGCTCTTGAGGCCATGCTTGAAGATCTGCACATGGCCCGGGCAGTTCATCGGCTTGCACGCATAGATGCGCTCGTCCGGCGTCTCCGTGACGTACATGTGGTCGCCGAATTTCTCCCAATGGCCGGACTGCTCCCAGAGGGCCCGATCCAACATGTCCGGGGAGTTGACCTCGTGATAACCCCAGGCGCGCTGCCGCCGGCGCATATAGCCGATGAGCGCGCGGAACAGAGCCCATCCCTTCGGATGCCAGAACACGGCGCCCGGCGCCTCTTCCTGGAAATGAAACAGATCCATCTCACGCCCAAGGCGGCGATGATCGCGCTTCTCCGCCTCCTCGAGCTGATGCAGATAGGCCTTGAGATCCTCTTCGCTCGCCCAGGCGGTGCCGTAGATCCGCTGCAGCATCGGCCGGTTCGAATCGCCGCGCCAATAGGCGCCGGCGATCTTGAGCAGCTTGAAGCCTTTGCCGACCTTGCCGGTGGACGTCATGTGCGGGCCGCGGCAGAGATCGAGCCAGTCGCCCTGCGCGTAAAGCTTGAGGTCCTCCCCTTCCGGAATCGCGTCGATCAATTCGAGCTTGAAATCCTCGCCC
>DASQLK010000200.1:0-6410 GCA_035630055.1 Methyloceanibacter sp.
TCAGCTCAAGGGCTTCTCATGGACTGGCGGGCAGAGCATGCTCGACACGAAATGCCTCGCCGAGGAAACCGGCGGCCTCTACATCACCGCGCAGAACCGCGAGGATCTCATCAAGGCGTTCGAGAAGACCCTCGGCTGCCCCATGATGTCGGCTATTCCCAGTGGATTGCATTGAATCCCCCGAGAGCGGCGTCCGAAGGCTACCGCAAGGCGGTTGAACGGCTTCGTGACCGCGCGCGTTTCATTACTGATACATGGCAGGCCTATCCAAGATCATCTCCGCACTCTTGCTGTTCGCGGTCGCCGCCCTTGCCGCCGTTCGCTTTGGCCTGATATCCGAAGATGTAAACCCATTCAGCCCGCTGTCCCTCGACAATCCTCAGCAGTGGTTCGTGGACTTCAAACTTGCGGCCTTGCGCGACGACGAGCCGCTTTGCCGCACGGTGCTGAACAAGCGCCATGCCGATGCCGTGCCGATCTCCGATAAGCCGCTGCGCGAAGGCTGCGGATGGTCCAACAGCGTCTCTGTCAGCAGACTTGGCGGGGCAAAGGTGACTGTCAGCCCCCTCACCTGTGAGATGACCGCCGCGACGGCATTGTGGGTGATCCAGGACGTTCAGCCCCTGGCGCGCGAGACGTTGGGCAGCGGCGTGGCCCAGATTCACACCATCGGGACCTACAGTTGCCGCAACATCGCAGGCCGCGACCGGCGCAGTCAGCACGGAAAGGCGAACGCCATCGACATCTCAGGCTTCACGCTCGAAGACGGCCGCTATGTCTCAGTCCGCAACGATTGGAAGGGCAACGGACCGAAAGCGAAGTTCCTCAAGCGCGTGTATCGAGGTGCGTGCCGCTATTTTCGCGTCACCCTCGGCCCGGACTCTAATGCCGCCCACGCCGACCATTTCCACTTCGATCGGAGCGCGTTTCGGGCTTGTGCCTAACGCGCCGACGGAGGTCCCCTCCTTGCTAGTGCGGCCGAGTCGTCGTCCCGGCAGAAGGAGTCCGCGCCGCCGAGCCGCGTTGGGTCTTGCGACCGATCCGCATTTGACCCAGAGTGCGGCACCTGTCGCGAGGGCGCGTCTCCGGGGGCTCGGCATCGCATGCCACCCATTTCCACCTTGTCCCTTCTTGCCTGCCTGGCTCTGGCCGCGTGGCTCGTTCCGGCCATCGACACCGGGCGCCCCCTCCCCTGGCAAAGCAGCGCCCTAGCCGGCGCGCCCCAAGACGCCGAGAAGCTCGCCTTCGAAGAGGCGAAAGCCCTGGGCACGGTTGAAGCCTGGGACGCGTTCCTGTCGCACTATCCATCCGGCTTTCACGCCGATCTCGCCCGCGCCTATGTCAAGAAGCTGGCCGAGGACCCGCAAACGCCTTCGCCGCCGGCGGGGCCGGCCGTTTCCCCCAACGACGACTTTCCGGCCGCCGCAGGCTCTTGGGGCGGCGTTCTGCGCGACGGGCCGGGGCAGAACTTTCGCAAGGTAGGCAGCCTGCAGGAAGGCGAGCCCGTCACCTTGATGGCACGGTCGGACGTCGTCGAAGACGGCTTTCCCTGGTTCAAGATCACCACGCAACGGGGGCAGACCGGCTATCAATGGGGCGGCATTCTCTGCTCGACCGGGGCCGAGCGGCCGGACATCTTCAAGACCTGCACGGTCAAGCCGTCGGGCCCGACCGGGAAGAAGGCGACCAAGTCCACAAAGAGCCCACCGCAGAAGAAGCAGAAGAAGCGCTGCCCTTCGGGCCAATATCTCAATCAGAACGGCGTCTGCCAGCCCAACGAGACCGGCGGTTAGGCGTGCATAACGGCTGAGCGTATTGGCGGCGCGGAGGCGCTGCTATAGTCCCCGCCATGAGATCTCGTCTGCATGCCCTCGCATTTGCCCTGCTCCTGCTGCCGGCCCCTGCGCTGGCCGGCGCGAAGGAGAGTGTCGCCAAGCTTGCGCCGTCCGGCCTCGTTCTGGTGATGGACGCGAACGGCGGCGAACTCGTCGCGCGGAACGCCGACCAGCCCTTCGTGCCCGCCTCCGTCACCAAGATTGTCACCGCCTGGCTCGCGATGGAAACGCTTGGGCCCGACTACCGCTTCGAGACCAAGTTCTACCTCGACGACAAGCGCGTGCTCTATGTGAAGGGCGGCGGCGATCCCTTCCTCGTCTCCGAGGAGCTTGCCCCGCTCGCGGACGCGCTGGTCAAGGCGATCGGCAAGGAGCCCCTCACCGGCATCGTCGTCGACGCGAGCTACTATCCGGCCCATCTGCGCATCCCCGGCATCGAAGTCACCGACGAAGCCTATGACGCGCTGAACGCGGCGCTGGCAGTGAACTTCAACACGATCGCCGCCGTGCGCAGCGGCAACACTGTGCGCGCGGGCGAGAAGCAGACGCCGATCACGCCGCTCGCCGTCAGCCAGTTCAAGGCTCGGGGGCCGAAGGGCCGCGGCCGCATCAGCCTCACCCAACAAGACCCCGCGATCGGCCTGCGCTATGCCGGCGAGCTGATCGCAGCCTTCATCGACCGCGCCGGCGGCAGCGTGAAAGGCGAGATCTCGATCGGCGCCGTGCCACAAGGCCTGCAGCCGGTCTACGTGCACCGCCAGTCGCGGCCCCTGTCGGAAGTCCTGACCCAGATGCTGCTCGGCTCCAACAACTACATCGCCAACCAGGTCTTTCTGGAGATCGGCGCGCACCGGTTCGGCGGGCCGGTCAGCCTCGAGAAGTCGCTGAAGGTCGCGAACGAGATCCTCGCCAAGCACGACCTCGCGCAAGCCATCAAGCTCGAGGAAGGCTCCGGCATCAGCCGCAACACCCGCTTCACCGCGCGCGGGCTCGCGAAGGTTCTGCATCTCTTCGAGCCGCATGCGGAGCTGCTCCACGGCGGCGGCGGCGCCCTCTACAAGACGGGCACCCTCCCCGACGTGCGCACCCTTGCGGGCTATGCCGACACGAAGACCAACGGCCGCGTCCGCTTCGTGATCTCGCTCAAGAGCAATAACGGGCCGCTGCGCTTCCGCCTGCTCAAGGCCATCCAGGCGGGACTTTAGACAGTGAGTTGACCTCAACGCGTCGCGGACGGAGGATGGTTCGGGAGCCGATTCATGTGCGGGGGCAGCTTTGGCGAAATCGATGAAGCGTGCGAACGGCTTCATCCCACGAGGGCGCCTCGAGGCATTGACCGATGGCGTGTTCGCCTTCGCGATGACCTTGCTCGTCGTCAATATCGAGCTGCCGGAAGGATTCGATCCGAAGAGCAACGAGGCGTTCCTCGCGGCCCTCGCCGACCTCTCCGACACGTTCGTCGCCTACCTCATCACCTTTTTCGTCCTTGTCAGCTTCTGGTTCGGACGCGCGAAAGCAGACGGCGAACCGGAGACGGCGAGCCCGGCCTATGCCTGGGCCACGCTCCTGCATCTCCTCGCAGTCACCTTCCTGCCGTTCTCGATGCTGACGGTCGGCCGCTACGACGTTCCGGCGGCGGCCTGGATCTATGGCGCCAACATGCTCTTATTGGCGGTGACGGCGCTGGCCATCGGGCGCTTCGCCGAGCGGGACAGTGGTCGCGCGCGCGTTGAGAACGGACGTGTCGAACTTACAATCCTGCTCGCGTCCGCGGTCCTTTCCATCGTCACCAGCCTGTTCGCCCCGGCCTACGCGATGCTTCCCTACCTCCTCAATCTCGCTGCGCCGCTGGCCGCCCGCGCCGTCTATGCGCGGTAAAATGGCCGCCGGCCGAAGGCTTATTCGTGCAGCAAGGATTCCCAATTCGCCGGCACCCGTCCGTCAGGGCCCGGCGTGGGTTGATCGTCCGGGTGCGAGTGCGGCGGAGCGAGGTTCGGGCCGGCGAAAACTTTTTCCGTGCGATAGTCGTAGAACCACCGCTCGCCGGGCTCGAAGCTGGCGATGACCGGGTGGCCGGTCTCTTTATGATGTTTCGTGGCGTGCTGGTTCGGCGATGAGTCGCAGCAGCCGATATGACCGCATTGCGCACAGCGGCGTAGGTGGAACCACCAGCTGCCACTCGCCAAACATTCCGCGCAGCCGGTGCCGCTCGGAGCGGCAAGAGGATCGATGCCGTCTCTGGCAGATTTCATGGCTTAAGCACCTCGCGCGATTTGCCCCGCGCGAAGCTTAGGCCAGCAATGTATCGGCAGGAAGCGCCCCGGCTAAACGCGCGGGAACTTCACCAGCCCCTTCTTGCAGGCCTTCCTGAACTCCCGCTTGGAGATCTTGCCGTCCTGGTCCGGTCCATCCGCCATCGCAAAATTGACGATGAAGGGGCCGGCATTCGCCCTGTCGAGATAGCGGCCGGAGGGAACGGCCGCGTGCCAGACCATCTTGCACTGTTCCTTCGTCAGGACGGCAGAGGGACGGCCGGATGTCATCGTGGCGGCTTGCGCAGTGCCGAACGCGAACAAGAGCGCAAAGCTCATCAGGATTGCCGGAGCTTTCATCGATCTCTCCTTACATGGGATGGGAAGTCCCGCCAGCGGCGAGCCCGGACACAAACTCGCAGAGGAAACTTGCCCAATTCTTGCAGGTTTCCGTCCGAGTTGAGCCTATTTTTGGCGCGAAGCTTAGGACAGCGTGCGCGCATCCTTTGTTTCGTTTGCGGACCTTTGAATCCTTCTTCGGCTCGCTTCGCACGGACAGGTCGTGTAGGCTCGACGTTCAGAAGACGCGTTTTGCGCCGATCGCACACCTCTCATGACGGGCGTGCAATGCAGTCGAGAGCGTCGAACAAAACGATTATTGCGACAGCCGCGCTCGTTGGCCTCGCCGCCCTCTCGTCCGGCGATCTCCTCATGGCTCAACACCTCGCGGCCCGGGCGGTGAGCTCCCTCCTCAATTTTGATCCATAGGCGCTGCCATGGGGCTGTGGTCATCGATAAAGAAGGCGGCCAAGAAGGTCTGGCGCGCGGCCAAGGCCGTCGTACGCGTCGTGGTGCGGGCCGTCATAGAAGTTCTGAACCGCGTCACATTTGGCCTTTTGGACCTCGTATTCGGCTTTTTCGCCTGGCCCCGAAAGCGATTGCGATTGCACGTCTTCATCTTATGGAGCGAGACGCCGCCGGTCATCGAAGGCAACCCGGCTCCGCCAATCGAACAGGTCGTGCAAGACGCGATCGAAGTCACCAAGCGTATCTACAAAGAGCGCTTCAATGTCGACGTGTTGCCTTACAGCAAATCCTTCATCCAGGTCATCCAGGATCCAGTTCCGGACTACGCGCTCGATGTCTCCTGCAACCTCGGCATCGAGTTCACCGAGGCGGGGGAGTATTACGCCGGCCTCCTTGCGGGCTGGAACGTCATACCGATTACAGGGACCTGGCCCGTGACCGTGTTCGTGGTGCGCGACCTCAAGGGTTTTGATCTAGGCTGCTCGATGTCCGTCATTGCCGACTACGTGATTGTCGACCGCTCAGGCATCGAGACCTCGCCCATCACGCTGCCGCATGAGATCGGACACACTTGCGGTCTTTCCCCGGGGCCGGGTTGGCATGACTGGACACCCGGCAATCTCATGTACAAGGAGGCGCCGGCGGGGGAGAACGTGAAATGGTTCCAGAAGAACCTTCTGCGCTCGTCGCGCCACGTTCAATACTGGTAGGGCCGATTGATAATCTCGGCTGTCACGCCGGAGCGCTTCGTCATCGCGTGACTTAGGCCGGCAATTCAATCGTACTTGCCGCCGCTCCGCCCTATCGGATGCCCCGAACTCGTCCGGGCACATCGAATTTTTCGCCAGCGAGCAAAGGTCTCAGTTGCTGCGCGACGGGACCAGCGGTCGAGTAGCGAGCAGACCGTACGGCCAGGAGCCGACACGCTGCACGCTACTCCCCCTCCACATAGACCTCGCCGCCCATGGCGCGGAACTTGTCACTCATCTCCGCCATGCCTTGCTCTTTGTCGTTCAGCTTCGCAGCATAGTCGCGTACTTGCTGCGTGATCTCCATGGAGCAGAATTTCGGCCCGCACATGGAGCAGAAATGCGCGAGCTTGTGCGCCTCCTTGGGCAGCGTCTCGTCGTGATAGCTCCGCGCGTTCTCCGGATCGAGCGAGAGGTTGAATTGATCCTCCCAGCGGAACTCGAAGCGCGCCTTTGAGAGCGCATCGTCCCGCGCCTGCGCCGCCGGATGGCCCTTGCCGAGATCGGCGGCATGCGCCGCGATCTTGTAGGCGATCACGCCGGTCTTCACATCGTCGCGGTCGGGAAGGCCGAGATGCTCCTTCGGCGTGACGTAGCAAAGCATCGCCGTGCCGAACCACCCGATCATCGCCGCGCCGATCGCGGACGTGATGTGATCGTAGGCCGGCGCGATGTCGGTCGTGAGCGGGCCTAGCGTGTAGAACGGCGCCTCGCCGCATAGCTCAAGCTGCTTCTCGACATTGACCTTGATCTTGTGCAGGGGCACG
>DASQLK010000201.1:0-11853 GCA_035630055.1 Methyloceanibacter sp.
AAGAAGACGGCGGCGGCATCGAAGCGGGGCGCGAAGAGGACTTCCGCGCCGAAGCGGAAATCGGCCTAAGCCATGGCGCGGGCGAAGAGCGATCTGCTTGCCGAGTACAAGGCGAAGCGGGATTTCGCCAAGACGCCCGAACCTGGTCCCGAGCGTGCGAAGAAAAAGGGCAACAGCTTCGTCATCCAGAAGCACGCCGCGACCCGCACCCATTTCGACTTCCGCCTCGAGCATGACGGCGTCCTCAAGAGCTGGGCCGTAACCAAGGGCCCGAGCCTCGACCCGAAGCAGAAGCGGCTCGCGGTGCGCACCGAGGACCATCCGCTTGAATACGGCAAGTTCGAGGGCGTGATTCCCAAGGGCGAATATGGCGGCGGCCCGGTGATGCTCTGGGACCGCGGCACCTGGGAGCCGCTCGAGGATCCCGACAAGGGTCTGGAGAAGGGCGACTTCAAGTTTCGCCTGCAAGGCGACAGGCTGAACGGCGAATATGTCCTCGTCCGCATGAAGCCGCGCAAGGGCGAGGGCAAGCGCGAGAACTGGCTCCTCATCAAGAAGCGTGACGACTACGCCGAGGATGGCGGCGAGCCGACGCTCGAGCATGTGACGAGCGTGGCAAGCGGGCTCACGATGGACGAGATCGAGCATGGTGACGTGCCGGTCTGGACATCGAACGCTCAAAAAAAAACAGTTCGGTCTGGAAGCACATCGGCCGCGGCAAGAAAGCGAAAGGCCGCCGCCAAGTAGCGCCTTCCTTCGTCGAACCGCAGCTTGCGAGCCTCGACGATCATGTGCCCGACGGCGCGACCTGGCTGCACGAAGTCAAATATGACGGCTATCGCATCCTCGCGCGGAAAGACGGCGACCGCGTCACGCTTTTCAGCCGCAGCGGGCTCGACTGGACCGCGCGCTTCCCGGCAATCGCCGAGGCGCTGCTCAGCGTTCCTTGCGAGGCCTGCCTTCTCGATGGCGAGGCTGCGTTCGTGCTGCCCTCGGGCCTGACGGACTTCAAGTCGCTGCAAGAGCATATCGACAGCGCGCATCCGTCCATCCGCTATTTCGCGTTCGATCTCTTGTCGCTCGACGGCAAGGATCTGAAACCGGAGCCCGTGGTCAAGCGGCGCGCGAAACTCGCGGAGCTTTTGAAGAGCAAGAAGATTCCGAACTGGCTCGTGTTCTCCGACGCCATCGAGGGCGATGGCCGCGCGTTCTATGAGCAGGCCTGCGTGGCGGGGCTCGAAGGCATCATCTCAAAGCGCGCCGATGCGCCCTACCGCTCGGGCCGCTCCAAGGCCTGGCTCAAGATCAAGTGCCAGAAGGGCGACGAGTTCGTTATCGGCGGCTACAGCAAATCCGACGTGAAGGGCCGCGCGTTCTCTTCGCTCCTGCTCGGAACATTCGAGGACGACAAGCTCGTCTTTGCGGGGAAGGTCGGCACTGGCTTCAACCAGCGTGACATCGCCAAGCTCGCGAGGCTGTTCAAGCCGCTGGAGCAGACGTCATCGCCGTTCGTGTCCGTCCCCGCCGCGGAACGAAAGGGCGCGGTCTGGCTTGAGCCCAAGCTTGTCTGCGCGGTCAACTATGCCGAGTGGACGCGCGACGGCCGTCTTCGCCATCCGAGCTTCCAGGGATTGCGCGAAGACAAGCCGGCGCGGGATGTGCATCACGACAGCGCTCAAGGAGAGGAGGCCGTCATGGCCGAGCCAAGCCCCGCCAAGAAAGCTCCGGCAAAGCGCGCTGCCAAGAAGCAGACGCTCGATACTAGCGATCCCGTCTTCGATGGCGTGAAGCTCAGCAATCCAGACCGTGTGCTCTACCCGGAAAACGGCCTCACCAAGCTCGACCTCGCGCGCTATTACGAGACGGTCGCGCCCTACATGCTGCCTTACGTGAAGAACCGGCCGATCAGCCTCGTGCGTTGTCCCCAAGGTCACACCGAGGAGTGCTTCTTCCAGCGCCACGCCATGAAGGGCATGAGCAAGACCATCAAGGAGGTCTTCATCCCTGGCGGCGAGACGAAGAAGAAATATCTCTATGTGGACGGCGCGGACGGGCTGTTCGGCCTCGTGCAGATCGGCGTCCTCGAGATCCACGACTGGGGCGTGAAGCTGCCGAAGGTGAGCGAGCCAGACCACATCATCTTCGACCTCGACCCCGACGAAGGGCTCGACTTCGAGACCTTGAAGGCGGCGGCGGTCGAGGTGCGCGACTTTCTCGAAGCGCTCGGTTTCAAGACCTTCCTTAAGGCGACCGGCGGCAAGGGGCTGCATGTTGTCGCGCCGATCACGCCGAAACTCGGCTGGGACGAGGTGAAGGGCTTCTGCAAGGCGGTGGCCGACGCGCTCGTCGCGGTGCGGCCGGACCGTTACACGGCGAACATGGCGAAGAAGGTGCGCAAGGGTAAGATCTTCGTGGACTACTTACGCAATCAGCGCGGCGGAACGGCGATCTGCAATTATTCAACGCGCGCGCGGGAAGGCGCTCCGGTCGCCTGTCCGCTGCGCTGGGACGAACTCAAGGCGCTCAAGTCGGGTGCGCCATATACGGTGAAGACGCTGCCGGCGCGGCTCAAGTCCCTGAAGTCCGATCCTTGGGAGGGTTACTTCCAGACGCGGCAGGCCATCACCGTAAAGGCGAGGAAGGCGCTCGGCCTAAGCTAAGCGTTGGGCGCCGGCCGCGGCGGGATCAAGAAACATCGCGTTCAGCTCGCGCCGCAGTTCGGGGAGCGCAAAGGGCTTTTGCAGCACGGCGCGATCGGCGAAGCGGGGGTCGAGGCCCGCCTGGCCGTATCCTGTGACGAACAGGAAGGGGACTTTTCGCTTATCCAGATAATCCGCGACGGGATCGGAGCGCTGGCCGCCGCCGAGATTGACATCGAGCAGCGCGCCGTCGATCGGCTCGGTCGCGCAGAGCGCAAGCGCCTGCTTCACCGTTGCCGCGGGGCCGACCACGGAAAAGCCCAGCTCAATGACCTGATCTTCGATCAGCATCGACACCAGGGCCTCGTCCTCGAGAACTAGAAGGCGGAGGCGGGCGGGCTTCGAAACATCGTTCATCACGCGAGGGCCACTTTGCTCGAGAGCGGCAGCCGCATTCTGCACCGTGCCCCCGTGTCGACGAGTTCAAGACTGACCTCGCCGTTGAGCTCGCGAGCCAAGCCCTGCTCTATGAGGCGAGAGCCGAAGCCGCGGCGATTTGACGGCGCCACGTGCGGGCCGTTGGTCTCCTCCCACAGCAGGTTGATGGCGGGCTGCGGTCCACCGCCGAGATCCTGGTTCCATGTGACGCTGACGCGGCCTTGCGGCACGGATAGGCTGCCGTATTTGGCGGCGTTGGTGGCCAGCTCCTGCATCGCCATGGCCAGCGTGACGGCGGCGGTTGGGTTTAGCAGGACGGCGGGACCAAGGATCTCGATCCGGCCAGGTGCGCCTTGCGCGAAAGGGGCAAGGGTCTCCGAGATCACCGCGATCAGATTCGCGCTTTGCCATTTGTCGCGTGCCAAGAGACTGTGCATGCGCGACAGAGCCAGCAAACGCGGCTCGAATCTTTGCATGAAGTCTTCGATGTCGGTCGCGCTCCGCGCCGACTGACGGGCGAGCGACTGGACGGACGCAAGGGTGTTCTTGACGCGATGGTTGAGTTCGTCGACGAGCAGCTTTTGCCGCTCATCCGCTTCGCGCAACTCCGTGATGTCGGTGTTGCTGCCGAACCAGCGCAGCACGCGGCCTTTGTCGTCGCGCACGGGCAGAGCGCGCGATAGGAACCAGCAATATTCGCCATCGTGGCGCTTCAGGGGAAATGTGTCCTCCCAGGGCGACCCGGTTTCCCAGGAGCGCTGCAGGCGCGCCACGACGCGATCGACGTGGTCGGGATGGTGCACGCGGCGCCAGCCCCAGCCTTCCATGTCCGCAAACGTGGTGCCGGTATAGTCGTACCAGCGCTTGTTGTACCAGAAGATCCAGCCGTCGGGCTGCGCCATCCAGGCGAGCTGCGGGATGGAGTCCGCAAGAAGGTGGAAGTTGATGTCGCCTTCGCGTAAGGCGGCCTCGGCATCGAGCCGGCGTTGACGCTGCTGTTCGTCAGTCTCGGGACGCATGAGAAAACCAAATAGACACTTCAGGCCGGCAAATAAATTGACCTAGATCAGAATTCCGCGGCCAAGCCTTAAGGCAGCTAGGCTAAAGTGGGGTTACCGCAAAAGCTTTTTAAGGATGCCAGATGTCGATTCGGCCTGTTTTGATTGGTCTTTTCCTCGCTTTTATTGCCGCTCCTGCTTCAGCACGTGCGGAGACGGTCGGCGCCGAAGAGGTCGTCTCGCCGCTCGTCGCAACCCCGATCGCCTCACCCAATCCGGTGCTTGGCTCGGACGACAAGATCCATCTCGCCTATGAAATCGTGCTGATGAGCATGGCGTCCGGCAAGGTGACGATCGAGAAGGTCGAGACGCTGGATGCCGCGAACGGCAGCGTGCTCGGAACCTTGGAGGGCGATGCCCTCACCCAAATGCTGCGGCTGAACGGCGGCGCGAAGGGCGCCGACATCCCGGCCGGTGGCTCCGGCATCCTCTTCATGGATGTGACGCTGCCGGCGGACGCGACGGTGCCGAAAGCCATCAGGCACCGCATCGAGATCGCCGCCGAGAAGACGCCGCCGGCGGCATCGGACAACGACCGCGACCCGGCGCCGGAGCCGCCGCAGGACATCACCTTCACCGGTGACGCGGTGCCGGTCGGGCCTGCGGCTATCGTCCTCGCGCCACCGCTGAAAGGAAAGCGCTGGGTCGTCGGCGGCGGGTGCTGCACGCCCTACTCCTATCATCGCGGCGCCACGCTGCCGCTCAACGGCGCGATCCGCGTTGCCGAACGCTTCGCCATCGATTTCGTCCAGCTCAACGATCAAGACGCTCTCGCCGGCGGCGCTGCGGACAAGCTCGAAAGCTATGCCTATTTCGGCGATGCGATTCACGCCGCCGCGGACGGCACCGTCGTCGCCGTCGAGGACGGCTTGCCGGAGCAGGTGCCGGGCAAGCTTCCAGACGACGCGACGATCCAAATGGCGGGCGGCAACCATGCCGTGATCGACATCGGCGACGGGCGCTTCACATTCTATGCCCATATGCAGCCGGGCAGCGTGAAGGTGAAGGTCGGCGACACGGTCAAGACTGGGGACGTAATCGGGTTGCTCGGCAATAGCGGCAACACCGACTCCCCGCATCTGCACTTTCACGTCATGGACGGCCCCTCGCCGCTTCTCGCCAACGGCCTCCCTTACGTATTCACGTCGTTCACCGGCGCGGGGCGCATCACGGATGAGGATCCGCTCTTCAAGGGCGGCAAGGTCGATATCGACGCGGGCGCGCTCACGGGCGCGCACAAAAACCAGCTGCCGCTCAATCTCGAGGTGGTCGACTTCCCGTAGTGCGGTCGGAGGCCGCCGTCGCCTTGCGGGCGGCGCCCTTCAGCTCCATGGCGCGCAAGCGGTTGTGAATGTCGGTGGCGGCGATCGCGCCCTCGCCTTGCGCGACGCTGATCTGGTTCAGGCCGCGCACGAGATCGCCGGCGGCATAGAGCCCGCCGACACTCGTCTCCTGATGCGGGCCGACGTATAGGCACGCGTCTTCGGTCATGGATGCGCCGAGGTCGCGCGCGAGCTTGCTCTGCGATTCCGTGCCGAGCGCGGAATAGATCACGTCGAAGCTGTGCTCCTCACCGCCGAAATCGAATGCCTCGATCTCGTCGTTCTTCAAGACGACGCGATTGATGGCGGACTCGATCAGCTTGATATTCCCATGGCGGAGCATGGCGCGATCAGCGGCGGTCAGCGCGGCCTCGTCGCGAATGTGGATGAGCGTTACGTCATCGGAATAGGTGCGCATGAAGACCGCCTCGCGCGCGGCATGGCTGCCGCCGCCGATGACGCCGATCGCCTTGCCGGTGACCTCGTAGGCGTCGCAGATCGGGCAGATGCGTAACAGACCGCGCTCGATCGCCCGCTCCACGCCGGGAAGATCCGGGTCGTTATCGACGACCCCGGTCGCAAGCAGGACGAAGGGCGCATGCAGCGTCTCGCCGTCGAGGGTGAGATCGAAACCACCATCCTTGGCGCGCGCCAGGGCGGTGACCGCGCCGCTTCTGAACGTGGCGCCATATTTCTCAGCCTGCGCCTTGATGCGGTCGATCAGGAGCGGGCCCTCGATGCCGTCAGGGAAGCCCGGATGATTATGGGTTTTCGGAATGCGCCAGGCCCGGCTCTGCCCGCTGTCCACCACCAGGACCTTGCGGTGGAAGCGGCCGAGATAGATCGCTGCCGTCAATCCCGCCGGCCCGCCGCCGACGATGATCGCGTCCCAGTCGTCACCTCGGTCTGTCACGGCGTCCTCTTTCATTGCAGCGGTTCCCATCCTATATGCAGCGCTTCCCGCAACAATTGAAAGGAGGTGATCCAGTGTCTCATTGTCATAGCCCGCGGTCGCAGGCACGGCTGACCTGGAATCTCGCCTCTGGTGAGGTCTAGGCGTCGTCGTTCGCGACGCAAACGTTGAGCGGTCCTAGCGACCGCGGTCGACAATGGAAGGGCTGCCCTTAGGGGCGGCCCTTCTTTTTTGCCGCCCTGTGCCGGCGAGAAGATTAGGCGGCGCCCAAGGTCAGGCGCCGCACGACCCCGTCATCGTCGGACATGCGGGCAAGATAGGGGAGCACCTCGCCTGCGGGCATGGCCTGGCCGAACAGGTAGCCCTGGCCCTCATCGCAGCCTTGGCAGGTCAGCCACGAGGCATGAATGGGGCTCTCGATCCCCTCGGCGGTCACGCGCAGATTGAGGCTTGCGCTCATCGCGAGGATCGCCTCGACGATCTTCATGCTGTCCATGTCGGTGCTCATGGCGGCGATGAAGGAACGATCGATCTTGATCTTATCGAATTTCAGCTCGCGGAGATGGTGCAGGCTCGAATAGCCCGTGCCGTAATCGTCGAGGGCGAGTCTTACCCCGATCGCTGCAAGCGAGCCGAGCACGCGCTTGGCGGTGACGAGATCCTTCACCAGAGCCTCCTCGGTGATCTCGAGCTGAAGACGCTGCGGCGGAAAGTTCGTCTCTCGCAGGATGGCGGTGATGCGGTGCGGAAGCTCGTGATCTTGGATCTGGGTCGGCGACAGATTCAAGGAAAGCGCTATGTCTTCGGGCCACTGCAACGCGTCCCGGCACGCACGCCGCAGGATGCCGCAGGTCAGCTTATCCATCGCGCCGATTTCCTCGATGACGGGGATGAATAGGCGCGGCTCGACCGGTTTGCCGTGGCGCGTCCAGCGGCTCAAGATCTCGAACGCGACAACCGTTCGCGATTGCAAGTCGAGGATGGGTTGATAATGCGGCTCGATGCTTTCGCTTTCGATGGCATCGCGAACGCCCCACTCCAGCTTCGCACGCTCGCGGATCTCCCTGTCCATGCCGGCTTCGAAGAAGCGGAGACAGTTCCTGCCGTCGCGCTTGGCGCGGTAGAGGGCGAGGTCGGCGGCGCGAAGAACCTCTTCGGGGGCCTTCCCATCTTCGCCGCAAAGAGCGATGCCGATCGAAGCACCGAGACCGATGCTCGAGGTTTCGAGGGCATAGGGCGCGCCCAGCCCCGTTATGATCCGCTGCGCCAATTTGCGTGTCGCCTCGGTCGAAGTGTGCGCGGCGATCAGCGCAAATTCATCGCCGCCCAATCGCGAGACGATGCCGCCCGCCGGCGCCAGCATCCTCAGCCGCTCCGCGACCTCGCAGAGCACGGTGTCGCCTGCATGATGACCATGCAGGTCGTTCACCGGCTTGAAGCGGTCGAGATCAACGAGCAGCACCGCATGTTGGCTCTCGTGCGAGCGCTTGGTGTAGGCGCGGACGGCCTCTCTGAAGATGCGGCGATTCGGCAAGCCGGTGAGGACGTCGTGGCGGGCAAGCGTCTGCGCCTTTTGCTGCGCATCGCTCAGCCGCGAGTAGGCTTGTTGCAGACGGGCCGAGCTGCGTTTGAGAAGGATTGCAGGCACGATCAGAGAGAGAATGATCGCGCCGGTGGCGACAAGGATGAAGTGCCATCTCTCTTCGGCTTCGAACTCCGCGTCAAAGGGAAGTCCGGCCCAATGAAAGACGACACGCTCCGCCCAGAGCTCCCAGAAGACGATCAGCAGGAACGAGGTGAAGGCTGCCAGAAGCAGAGGCAATAAGACGGATCGTTCGTGCCGGAACATTTCCAACCTGGCGCTTACGCAAATGGAGTTGCCATGCTGCGCCAAAAAGATGAGGCACCCGTAAGCCGCCGTCTGGCAATTGTATCGACCCTCAATGGTTGGCTGCCCTCGTTCTTATTTTCGGCAACACTTCATTAGCATTGAAGGATTGTTCAGAACCTTGGCCGCATTTTAGAGGCCATGGGGGTTCGTTTCGCGTTCCTTGCCCTCTCTGCGGCGATTCTGGCCTATCTGGCCGGTTGCGCGGGAGGTGGCAGCTTTAATTCGGGCCAGCGGGCGCCGTGGCGGGCGCAGGCGGAGGATGCTTGCGCGGCGTCCGGCGTCGTGCGGGCTTCCGCCTATGTTGTGCCGATGCGGAGTATCGACGGACCCGGCGTGTGCGGGCTGACCCGGCCGCTCAAAGTGGCCGCGCTCGGAGGATCGGCCGGGCTCAAGCCGCCGGCCACGATCGGCTGCCCGATGACGGCGGCCCTGGATCGCTGGGTCAAGAATACCGTGCAGCCGGCTGCCTACCGCTACTACGGCCAGCCCGTGGTCGAGATCCGGCAGATCAGCTCCTTCAGCTGCCGCGGTCGCAACGGGAACAACCGCGCCCATATCTCCGAGCATTCATTCGGCAATGCCATCGATATCGCCGGATTCCGCTTGGCGAACGGCCAGGAAATATCGGTGGTCAGGGGCTGGTGGCGCGGCGGCCAGCGCGAGCGCGGATTTCTTGCAGAGGTTTATAACGGCGCCTGCGCCCAGTTCTATACGGTGCTGGGGCCGGGTGGTGACCGCCACCATTACAACCATTTTCACCTCGATCTCCTGACCAAGAACGTCAATGGCGGCCGCCATGTCTGCCGGCCGCAGCGTCTCGGGCGACGCGGCATCCCTGTCGCGCAGGGCGGCGCCGATGCCACGGCGACGGGGTCCATCAAACCCATCCCCTTCGTAGGGCCAGGCGAAGATTGATTGCGGAAAAGTCGCAGCTGTGACGGGTAAGCCACGCGTGGTGACCGGGATTGGGTTTATTATGAGTGAGTCGGGGAAGGCTGCACCAGAGGACGGGAAAAACACAAGGCAAGCCAACGGCCTGCGCAGGCGGGCAGATTGGAGAGGGCAATGGCAGCAGAGTCATTGGTGCAGATGCTTGATGAGATCGCTGTAGGCCTGAGATCCGGCGATCAGGAGATTTACGGCTGGGTCCGCGACCAGTTGAAAGAGTGCGGCGCGAGCGAAATCTCGGTCGAGCTCGCCATGGGCATCATCGCCAGATTGCTTCCAGAGGACGCCCAAGGCCGCTTTGAGCTTGCCACGCGAAACGCGCGGCGCTGGGCGCACTGAGGGTATGCCGAGCTAGTCCTCGAAGGCTGTGTGTGGAACTCGATGGTTCCGCCATGAGTTGACCGATCCATGCGCGCCCTGCTGGTGCATAATCCAACCGCCGGCTCGGGGCGGCCCTCCGCCGAGGAGCTGCTCGCAGCGCTCGATCAGGCCGGCTTTTCCACGACCTATTATTCAAGCAAGGAAGACGCCTATAAGTCGGCGCTCGCGCATCCGACCGATGTCCTTATTATCGCGGGCGGCGACGGAACGGTGGGCAAGGTCACGCGCCGCATCTCGGACCGCAAGACGCTCGTCGCCATCCTGCCCGTCGGCACCGCCAACAACGTAGCCCGCTGCATGGGCATATTCGGGGAGCCTCCGGCCCTGATCGCGGCGATGCGTGGCGCACCGGTGCGGCGTCTCGACATGGGGATCGCCGCCGGGCCCTGGGGCTCGCGGCACTTTCTGGAGTCGGTCGGCTGGGGTGCCTTCGCCAAGGCGGTGACGCCGGATGGTGACCGCAAGCCGCCACGGGAAGAGCGGATCGAGAGAGGCCGCAAAGGCTTTGCCGAGACCCTCGCCAAGGCCAAACCGAAACACTTCACCGTCACCGCCGACGGCAACGAGATCGAGGAGGATTTCATCTTCGTCGAGGTGCTCAATCTTGGCATGACAGGCCCCCGCATGCTGATAAGCCCGTCGGCGGAGACCGGCGACCAGCTTCTCGATGTCGTCTATCTGACGGAGGCGCGCCGCCACGACATGATCGACTGGCTCGAGTCCGGCGATCACGAGCGCCCGCCGCCGGTGCAAGTCGCGAAGGCGCGCAAAGTGACGTTCCATTGGGACGAAGGTCCGCTTCGGATCGACGACGAGGTCTTTGCCAAGCCGGAGCTACCCAGCAATATCATTCTCGAACTCGAGCGCGAGTCCTTGCGGATCTGCGTGCCGCCGGGCCCCGATGAGCACCCGGCCGAGATTCCGGACAAGGCTTCAGCGGCCGAAGCGACCTAGCGCGTCGCGAAGGCGCGACCATTCCCCCTCCGCCGCAGGCAGACCGAATCGCAACAGATCCGGGTGCTCGGCAAATGCGCGCACGAGGACGCCGTTGCGGGCAAGATGTTGATGCAGCGCGCGCGCATCGCCTGTCCGCACCAGCTTGAAGAGGTCGGTACCGCCCGCCACCGTGAGCCTTGCATCGGCCAGCAGTGTCGCGAGACGGGAGGCTGCTTGCGCCAAAGATGCGCGGGTCCGTGCGCGCCAGGCGTCATCGCGCAGCGCTTGCGTACCGATGGCGATGGCGGGGCCGGAGACCGGCCAGGGGCCGAGCGTGGCCCCGAGACGCGCAATGATCTCCTCTGATGCGATCGCGAACCCAAGGCGCAAGCCGGGAAGCCCGTAGAACTTCCCGAAGGAGCGCAGCACGACGATGTTGCCCGCGCTTACGTCGCCGGCAAGGCTCACATCTTCAGGTCCCGCGTCCATGAACGCTTCGTCGACGAGGAGAAGCCCGCCCCTCGCCCGCAGCCCGGCGGCGATGGCGAGGAGCCTGTCGCGGTGAACGACACGACCGTCCGGATTGTTCGGATTCACGACAATGGCAAGGCCGGCGGCTCCCAAGGCCTCGACCTCCGTCACCTCGGTCACGTCATGGCCGGCCAACGCGGCGGCGCGGGCGTGCTCGGCATAGGTCGTCGCAAGGACTGCTACCTTCCCGACGGGGACCAGCCGCGCGACATGCGACAGCAGGATCTGCGTTCCGGGAGTGGGTTGAACGCTGCGGGGCGAGGGCGCTGCATAGGCGTCCGCCGCCGCTGCGGCCAATTGCTCGCGTTCCTCCGCACCTGGCAAGCGCGTGAAGCTTCCGGACGGCAGCGCGTCTATCGGGTAAGGGTAAGGATTGATCCCGGTGGAGAGATCGACGAATGGTTGGGGTGCGCCGGGAGACTGCTTTCGCGCGGCGTCGAGGTCGCCGCCATGAAAAAGCGGCGCATATGCGTCGGAAGGGATCATGTCTGCGTTCCTGACCCTGCTCGCTTTAGCGTTCGAAGCCATGTTCGGCTATCCGCGCTTCCTCGTCCGCAGCATCGGTCATCCCGTCGGCTGGATCGGCAAGATCATTACCGGTCTTGACGATGCCCTGAACCGCGACGACGCCGACGCGGCGACGAAGCGGCGAAACGGCGTGTTCGCGCTCGCCCTTCTTCTCGCCATTGTCGGCAGCATCGCCGTGATCGTCGAGCTTGGCCTCTCGCTTCTGCCGTTCGGCATCGTCCTCGTCGCGCTCCTTGCGAGCACGCTTCTGGCGCAGCGCAGCCTTTAC
>DASQLK010000202.1:0-2766 GCA_035630055.1 Methyloceanibacter sp.
CCTCGCTCGGGCAGATGGCGCCGAAGATGTAGGTCGAGGCCGTGCGCTGATCGTAGGGTGCCGAGGGCCGCGTTCCCCGCCGGGCCCACCGCCGTGTGATCTTGTTCTTCTGGCCGATGCGCGCCTCGTCCGCGAACCAGACCTCTATCCGGTCCGCAGCGACGCCCTTGTCCCGCGCGATCTCGTCCAGGCGCGCCGGAAGCTTTTTTAAAATCCTCGACCGCTCCCTCGGCCTGAGCGTGGTGCCGCGGCCGGGCCGACAGCTTGCGATAGCCCATGCCCCGCAGCTCCCGGCTCAAGGTCTGCTTGGCCACCGTGATCCGGAACTCCTCAAAGAGCCACTGGCACAGATCGATCAGACGCCACCGCACGACGCCGTGAACCGCCGGCATCGGCCCGCTCTCGATCATCGTCCCCAGCGCCGCCCGGTGCGTGTCGTTGAGCCGCGAGGGCTGCCCGGGCGCCTTGCGGTCGATGAGACCATCGGGCCCGCGGGCGTTGAACTTCACCACCCAGTCCCGCACGATCTGCAGCGTCACACCGCCAATCGCCGCCGCCTGCGTGCGCGTCGCTCCGTCATAGATCGCCGCCAGCGCCAAAAGACGCCGCGCCTGCGGCCCGTCCTTCGTCCTCCGCGCAAACCTGCGTAGTTGGCCTGAATCGAAGTCGCACCGGAGCGGAACTGGCATGGCGAACCTCCTCGTGCGCCATGTTGAATCAGATCCGCGCCTCTTCCGGAATACCCCCGAGTCACGCTCTCAGAGACTTGGTATAAGTCCATCGGGCATCGGTGCTGCTCCTGCGGGGATAACGATAACGACGGGCAGAGACGCCCTCCCCGAGGCGCCGCCGGACGCCTACATCATTGTCGTTATTGTATGCAATCTTGTTTAACTAGTGTGCAATGCGGTGTAGTCGTGGCGGACGCTCCGCAGAGGACGGTCGTAGATGAAGAAGAATACCGCAACGCAAGTCCGTGATGGAATCGAGAATGACATTCTGACAGGGGCCCTTAGCCCCGGCGACCGGCTCGACGAGATGTCGCTAGCCAACCGCTTCGGCGTGTCGCGAACGCCCATCCGAGAGGCTCTCGCCCAACTTGACTCGGTTGGGCTGATTGAGCTCCGTCTCAACCGCGGCGCCATCGTCGCCCAGGCGGGGCCTGAGCAACTGGTGGAAATGTTTGAAGTGATGGCTGAGCTCGAAGGCATGGCCGCGCGCCTCGCCGCCCGCCGCGTTTCGGCAATCGACCGCAAAACCATCGGCGCCGCGCTAGAAGATTGTCGACGCGCGGCAGAGCGGGGCGACAGTGACGCCTACTATTATGAGAACGAGCGCTTTCACCAAGCGATCTACACGGCCAGCCGGAACGGCTTTTTGATCGACCAGTGCCTTACCCTGCAGCGCCGCTTGAGGCCCTATCGCCGGCTGCAACTCCGCGCCCAGAACCGCGTGAAGACTTCGCTTCGCGAGCATGACGATATCGTCGACGCGATCTTTGCCGGCGACAGCCAGCAAGCCGAAAAGGTGCTGAAGCAGCACATCATCATTCAGGGCGAGCGCTTCGGAGACCTGGTTGCGTTGCTCGCCGACGCGCCGGCCAAGCCCATGTCCGCGCCTGAGGTCCGGCAACGCAACAGCCGGCGATAAGTTGTATACAATCTGATTGACATTGTGCGCAATAGCTGCTTTCAAACGTCTCTTCCAGCTCTGAACGCGTCATCGAGAAACGCGGAAGGCCTCTCCAACCGAGATTCTCAAGGAGCTTGGTCTCGCGAGGTAGTTCTCCTGAAGCCGTCCCGCGCGCCAACGCGCACGGGGCGGCTGGCGATACCCGCATTTGCGTTCGCTCTGGCGCTAGAGGCTTCTCATGAAGGCATACGTCCCACGACTGGGTCTGGAAGACACCTCGGCGTTCCTGGGCGATCTGATCGATAGCCTCACCGATCGGGGTCGAGCCCTGATCGGGCGCAAGGAGATCCGCGAGCGTGTCGAACGCGGTGACCTTCTCGCGCTGAGCGACCTGCTTCTGTCGCGCCGCGGTGAGGCATCCGGCGTCGCCTTGGCGCAAACCCTGCTCGCGACCTACGGCGCCGCAGCCGCGCCGAAGCGCCTCACCTTCCTCAAAGCGCTGGCGGATAGGTTCGGTCCCGATCTGCAAAGGCTTGCACGCGCGGTTGAAGCTTTCCGAGGCACGATCGACCCCGAGGGCGTCAACGAGCTTCATGCGGCGGCAGAGCCTCGCCGGCAGGAGTTGTTTCGCCGCCTTAACCTCGCTCCTGGCGGAACCGCGGCGCTCGTCCGCATTCGCGAGGACCTGCTCGGATTCTTACCGGGAAATCCCGATCTCCGTACCGTCGACAACGATTTCACGCACCTTTTCTCCTCCTGGTTCAACCGCGGCTTCCTGGTGCTGCGGCCGATCGACTGGACCACCCCGGCGAACATCTTGGAAAAGATCATCCGCTACGAGGCGGTGCACGCGATCAACGATTGGATCGATCTGCGCAATCGGCTGCAGCCGCCCGACCGGCGCTGCTTCGCCTTCTTCCATCCCCAGCTCGCCGACGAGCCGCTCATCTTCGTCGAGGTGGCGCTGACCACCGAGATCCCGGCCTCGATTACGCCCCTCCTCGACACGCGGCGCACGCCGATCCGGGCGCAGGACGCGACCACGGCCGTGTTCTACTCCATCTCCAACACGCAAAAGGGGCTCGGCGGCGTCTCCTTCGGCAACTTCCTGATCAAGCAGGTCGTCGACGACCT
>DASQLK010000203.1:0-4006 GCA_035630055.1 Methyloceanibacter sp.
CGAGCTAAGCCTCGGCCGCCTGGGCGGTGCCTGCCTAGTCCTGGTTGGAGCGTTGATGGTGCGGCTCCTATAACCCCGCCTTGCGTACCGACCTTTTCGATTTCGTATTGCCAGAACATTGCATCGCGCTCCGTCCGGCGAGCCCGCGCGACGCCTCGCGCCTGCTCGTTGTGCAGCCCGGCGGATCGCCGTCCCTGCGCGACCGCGCCATGCTCGACCTGCCGTCCCTGCTTTCGCCGGGCGACGCACTCGTCTTCAACGACACGAAGGTGATCCCCGCCGAGCTCGCAGGCGTCCGCATTCGCGACGGCATCGAAGCGAAGGTCGGCATCACCCTGATCGAACGGCTTGGCCCCGATCGTTGGCGCGCCCTCGCACGCCCCGCCAAACGCCTGACCCCTGGGGACGGCGTCGTCTTCGGCGGAAAGGGCAACGCCTGCCTGCTGGGCACGCTCGCGGCGACCGTGGCGGAACGCGGTGACGAGGGCGCGGTGACACTCGCTTTCGAGTTCTCCGGCGCCGCCCTCGATGAAGCCATCGCGACGCTCGGCTCTATGCCGCTGCCGCCCTATATCGCGTCACGGCGAAGCGCCGACGATGCTGACCGCAGCGACTATCAGACCATGTTCGCGCGAGAGGAGGGGGCCGTCGCGGCGCCAACGGCGGGCCTGCATTTCACCGACCGGCTGATGGAAGCGCTCGCGGCGCGGGGCGTCTCGCGCCACTGCGTCACCCTGCATGTGGGGCCCGGCACATTCCTGCCCGTCCGCGTGGACGACACGACCAACCATGTCATGCATTACGAGACCGGCACCGTGGCGGAGGAGACCGCGGAGGCACTGAATGAAGTGAAGGCGCGCGGCGGGGCTATCGTCGCCGTCGGCTCGACCGCTTTGCGCTTATTGGAGACGGCGGCAGACCCCGAAGGCAGGCTGCAGGCGTATGCCGGCGCCACCAATCTCTTCATCACGCCGGGCTACCGTTTCCGCTATGTGGACCGGATGCTCACGAATTTCCATCTGCCGCGCTCGACGCTGTTCATGCTGGTCGCGGCTTTCGCGGGCCTCGACCTGATGCAGCGCGCCTACGCCCACGCCATCGCGGCGGGCTATCGCTTCTATTCCTATGGCGACGCGTGCCTCTTAAGCCCCAAATCACCTTCTCCCCAGCGGGGAGAGGGTCGGGGTGAGGGGGAACAGTGATCACGAAAACGCGCATGGCCAATAGCTTTGGCTTCACCCTCAAGGCCGTCGACGGCAATGCGCGGCGCGGCGAGATCGTGACGCCGCGCGGGGTGGTCCGCACGCCGGCCTTCATGCCCGTAGGCACCGCCGCCACGGTGAAGGCCATGTTTCCGGAGGACGTCGCGGCGACCGGCGCCGACATCATTCTCGCCAACACCTATCATCTGATGCTGCGGCCGGGCGCCGAGCGGGTGGCGAAGCTCGGTGGTCTGCACGCGTTGATGCACTGGGCGGGACCGATCCTCACCGATTCCGGCGGCTTCCAGGTAATGTCGCTGGCGAAGCTGCGGCGCATCACGGAGGAGGCCGTCACCTTCCAATCCCATATCGACGGCGCGACCGTGGCGCTCAGCCCGGAGCGGTCCATCGAGGTGCAGTGCCTGCTCGGCGCGGACATCCAGATGGTGCTCGACGAATGCACGCCGTTTCCCGCAACGGCCGACGAGGCCAAGGCGTCGCTCGAGCTCTCGCAGCGCTGGGCCGAGCGCTCCAAGGCGGCCTTCGGCGCGATCGCCAAGCCGGGGCAGGCGCTGTTCGGCATCGTGCAAGGCAGCACGTACCCCGATCTGCGCGAACAGAGCGCGCGGGGGCTGATGCAAATAGGCTTCGACGGCTATGCGGTGGGCGGCCTTGCTGTGGGCGAGGGCCACGACACGATGCTGGAGATGGTGGAGATCGTGAACGCGATCCTGCCGCAAGACCGGCCGCGCTACCTCATGGGGGTCGGCACGCCGCTCGACATCCTTGAAGCGGTCGCGCGCGGCATCGACATGTTCGATTGCGTGATGCCGACCCGTTCAGGGCGGCACTGCCAGGCCTTCACCTGGCAAGGGCGACTGAATTTGCGCAACGCGTGTTACGCGGAGGACCTGACGCCGCTCGATCCGGAAAGCAGCTGTCCCGCGGCGCGCTATAGCCGCGCCTATCTGCATCATCTGGTGAAGTCGGGCGAAGTGCTTGGCGCGATGCTCTTGAGCTACGCGAACGTGCAGTTCTATCAGGAGATGATGGCGCGGGCGCGGGACGCCATCGCGCAGGGGACGTATCGCGGTTTCGTCGAGGATATGCGGCTGCGCTATGCGCGCTCGGCGGACACTGTCGAAGACTAGGCCGCTTGTCCCCGCGCCACGTCGACGACGCAGCCGCTGACGCGCCAGCTGCCGTCAGGCTGCCGCTGGACCTGGAAGTTGGCCTGCCATTTCAGGCCGGCCTCGTCGGTGATGAGCACCTCCTGGAAGACGCTCGTCTCGTCACGGCCAACGCCAATGAAGGCGAATTTCTTGGTGCTCAGGATGGGCGCGACGTTCTCGGCAATCTGCAGGAGGAAGGTGTCGGGCTCGCCGAAATATTTCTGCGTCGAGGGCGCAAGCTGGGCGAAGGCATCGCCCGCCTTCAGCGTCGCCAACGCGCGCAGCTGATCGCGCACTGCGTCCTTGATGGCCAAGCGGTCGTTGTCGCCGATCACGCTGTCCGGGGTTGTCTCGGGCACGCTGGTTTCAGGGACGATGGGAGCGCTTTTGGGGACGATCGTAACCCGCGGCGGGGTGACGTCGGGGCTGATGCTGGCGAGCTGCTGCTGGGCGCTAGCGCCGGTCGCGATGAGAAGCGCGGCCGTCGCCGCTGCGGCAAATGTCTTGGTGATGGCGGTCATCGCCGTGTCCTCGCATTGATCCCACTCCCCCTTCCCGTTGAGTTGAAACTTGCCAGGATCGCGAAAGTTGCGTGGCGGATCGCGATTATTGCGCGGCGATGTCCGCTGCGGGGCCTGCTTTCCCCGGGCCCATGCGGATGCGCTCGCGCGCAAGGAGATAGAGGCCGGACAGGATGACCACGGCGCCGCCCGCGAGCGTCCACAGGCTCGGCACGTCGCGGAACAGAAGGAATCCGAGGCCGGACATGAAGATGAGGCCGAAATAGGTGAACGGCGCGAGGATCGGCGCCGGCGCATGCCGATGGGCCAGGATCAGGAGCCAATGCCCAAGCCCGCCCCATAGCCCCAGCGAGGCGAAGAGGAGCCACATCCAGGGCGAATCCGGCGCCTGCCAGTCGTAGAAGGCAAAAGGTGCGGCGAGGAGAAAGCCCGCCAGCGGCGAGTAGGTCTGCGTCACTGCCGGCGGATCGAAAGCGGCGAGATAGCGCGTCGAGATGTTGTAGAGCGCGTAGCTGAGTGTTGCCGCCAAAGACAGGAACGCGGCCCAATGGATGCCGCCGAAGCCAGGGCGCATGACGAGCAGCACGCCCGTGAAGCCGACGATGATTGCCACCATGCGGTGCCAGCCCACCCACTCGTTGAGGAGCGGACCCGCGAGCGCCGCCACGAGCAAGGGCGTGAGGAAGAAGATCGTGATGGTCTGATCGAGCTGGAGATAGCGCAGCGCCAGGAAATTGAACCCGGTCGAGCCGAGCATGCAAAGGGAGCGCAGAATCTGCTGTCCCGGCTTCTTCGATGCGAGCGATGGCGGGAACGCAAACGGCCACAGCACCACGACGCTGAACACGACATGGAAAGCGAAGCGGAGCCAGACCACTTGGGCGACGGGCACGTCCGCCTCGCTGACGAGCCACTTTGCCGTCGCGTCCAGCAGGGCAAACGACACGATCGCGAGGCACATCAGCCCGATCGCCTTGAGCCGCTGGCTGTGCTCCTCGGCGGAGAGCTCTGTTTGACCTTTTTGCATGGGGGCGTTAGCGACTTTGCGTGAGGCGCGTGCCGAGCGGGGCGCGCGAAAACGCGAGCTTTAGGCCAGCATCATGGCCGAAGT
>DASQLK010000204.1:0-3221 GCA_035630055.1 Methyloceanibacter sp.
GTCCTCGGGGTAGAGACGCTTCTTGTCGAGGCGGACGTAGCCTCGATCGCGCAGCACGTTCAGCGTGGAGGCGTAGGTCGAGGGACGGCCGATGCCGAGCTCTTCCATCTTCTTGATGAGGGTCGCCTCGCTGTAACGGGGTGGCGGCTCGGTGAAATGCTGCTTGGCCTCGATCTGGCGCGCGGAGAGTTTTTCGCCTTCGCGCAGCGCCGGAAGCCGCGAGCCTTCGTCGCCGACGACCTCGTCGACACCTTCCTCATAGAGCTTCAAGAAGCCGTCGAAACGAACCACGGACCCCGTTGCTCTTGCGGTATAGGCTTTACCGTCGCTTCCCTTGACGTCGATGTCGATCGTGGTGCGTTCGATATCCGCGCTGGCGGCTTGGCTCGCGAGCGTGCGCTGCCAGATCATCTTGTAAAGCTTGGCAGCATCCGGCTCGAGATAGCGCGCGACCTTGTCCGGCTCCTTCGTGAAGTCGGTCGGGCGAACGGCCTCGTGGGCTTCTTGCGCATTCTTCGCCTTGGTCTGGTAGTCACGCGGCGAGGAGGGGACGTAGCGCTGGCCGAATAGCTTCTCGACCTGCCGGCGCGCAGCGGTAATCGCCTCCGGCGCGATCTGGACGCCATCGGTTCGCATATAGGTGATGAGGCCTTCGCTCTCGCCGCCGAGATCCACGCCCTCGTAGAGCCGCTGCGCGAGCTGCATGGTCTGGCGCGGTGAGAAGCCGAGCTTGCGCGATGCCTCCTGCTGCAAGGTGGAGGTCGTGAACGGCGGGGCAGGGTGGCGCTTCTGCTGCTTGCTCTCGATATTGGCGACGGCGAAGCTCCCGCCTACCAGCGCTGCTTTTAGGCGCGTGGCGGTCTCGGTGTCCGGGATGTCGAACTTTTCGAGCTTCTTGCCATCGACCGCTGAGAGGCGTGCCTGGAAGGTCTCGTTCTTGTCCGTCGTAAGCTCGGCAAGAATGGACCAGTATTCTTGAGCCTTGAAGCGCTCGATCTCGAGTTCGCGGTCGCAGACGAGTCGCAGTGCAACCGACTGAACGCGGCCGGCGGAGCGGGCGCCTGGCAGCTTCCGCCATAAGACCGGCGACAGGGTGAAGCCGACGAGGTAGTCCAGCGCCCGGCGGGCGAGGTAGGCGTTCACGAGCGGTCCGTCGATCTCGCGCGGGTGGCGCATGGCGTCGAGGACGGCTTCCTTGGTCACGGCGTTGAAGACCACGCGCTCGACCGCGACCTTGTTCAGGGCCTTTTTCCGCGTCAGCACCTGCAGGAGGTGCCAGGAAATGGCCTCTCCCTCGCGATCCGGGTCCGTCGCCAGGATCAGCTTGTCCGCGCCCTTTACGGCGGCCGCGATCTCGTTGAGGCGCTTGGCTGCCTTCGGATCCACGTCCCAATGCATCTCAAAGTCCTTGTCCGGCTCAACGGAGCCGTTTTTGGACGGCAGGTCGCGGACGTGACCGTAGGACGCGAGGACCTTGTAGCCAGGACCAAGGTACTTGTTGACGGTCTTTGCCTTTGCGGGCGATTCAACGATGACGATGTTCATGAGACTTCCTAGCCGCGCAAAATGCGTCTGGCTCAGGGCTTATGGGCCAAGTGGCCCTCACTAATTGCGGAAAATGGTGGTTCTGTCGGCCGCTGTCAAATTGAGCCCTGCCAATTGACAACTTCTAGGAGCATAGATTAACAAGCACAACCTGAAGATGTTAGGGTTAAACTCGGCTTGCTGGGCGGTAGCACCCCTCGAATTGCACACTTGAGGAGGCGAGGCTGGAAGACGAGCGGCGCGTTATAAGGCAGGTTGGCATGGCAAGTTCGGGTGGAACTCCACCAGATAGACTCGGCTCGTCGAAAGAGAGCCTTGAGATGACCCCTCAGGCGGCGGCGGAGTACATCGCGTCGCTCCTTCGAGAACTGATAGCACTGGCTCAGCGGGCGCAGATGCCTTTTTTGGCTTATTTGCTGGGAATGGCTCTCCAGGAAGCTGAGGCCCGAAAGAAAGGGCAGGGAAGTCGCCTTTCCTAGCCGGCAGGGTCGATGAGAGAGACCAATTGGCGCCCATGGCGCTGCAGCCTGCCGGCGAGATCCAGCTCCAAGAGCACGATGTGTGCCTTGCGGGCCTCGACTCCTGCCACACGGATGAGCTCGTCGATGTCTACGGGGCTTGGTCCCATCGCCCCCAGAATGCGCTCCCGCTCGCTGTCCCCGACCGCCGGAGGCGGTCCATCTTCCTCGGTCTCCTCGGCGAAGGTAATGCCGGGGGCCTCGAACGTGCGTCCCATGATGGGTGCGAGGGTCTCCACGACATCGGCGACACGCGTTGTCAGGGTGGCGCCTTGGCGCAGGAGATTGTTGGTGCCGGCGGCCCGCGGGTCCAGGGGGCTGCCCGGCACCGCGAAGACTTCGCGGCCCTGCTCTCCGGCGAAGCGCGCCGTAATCAAGGAGCCGGAGCGTTCTGCTGCCTCGACCACGACGACGCCGAGGGAAATGCCGGAGATCAGGCGGTTGCGGCGGGGGAAGTCCGGCCCACGCGGCGAGAAGTCCGGGGGGCGTTCGCTTACGATCAGCCCGCGCTCGCCGATCTCGCGATGCAGCTCCGCGTTCTCCGGCGGATAGACATTGTTGATGCCGCCGGCGAGGACGGCGATGGTGCCGTGCTCCAGTGCCGCGCGGTGCGCGGCCGTGTCGATGCCGCGGGCGAGGCCCGATGCGACGACGAAGCCCTCCAGACCGAGATCGGAGGCGAGCTGCCGGGTAAACTTTTGCCCGATGGCCGAGCCGTTGCGTGCGCCGACGATCGCCACGATTGGAAAGCCTGCGAGATCGCGTCTGCCTTTCACGTAGAGGAGGGGAGGCGGCGCATCGACATGAGCAAGCGCGGGCGGATATCCAGTTTCGCCCATGGCCACCAGCACCCCGCCCGCGCGTTCGGCGGCGTGCAGTTCCGCCGCGGCGTCTTGCTCGGGATAAACGCGGATGGTCTTGCGGAGACCGCCGCGCCGCGACAGGTCCGGCAGCGCGAGCAGCGCGGCTTCGGCGCCGCCGAATTCGTTGACGAGCGTGCGAAATGTCGACGGCCCGACATTCTCGGTACGGATCAGCCGGAGCCAGGCCAGTCGTTGCCGGTCTGAGAGGCGCGCGCCCTGCTTTTCCGTTCCGTCAGAGCTCGCTCGCGCCAATGCGTCCCTCCTCGCCCCGGAGCAGGCGCTGAATGTTCGCGGC
>DASQLK010000205.1:0-6456 GCA_035630055.1 Methyloceanibacter sp.
TCGCTGACGGCGTGGCTTGCGCCGATGCTGTGCTTCACGATGGAGGAGGCCTGGCTCAACCGCTTCCCCGGCGATGACGGTTCGGTACATCTGCGCCAGTTCCCCGACGTGCCGGATGCATGGCGCGATGCGGCGCTGATGGAGAAATGGCGTAAGATCCGCGCCGTGCGCCGCGTCGTCACCGGCGCGCTCGAAGTCGAGCGCAAGGAGGGCCGCATCGGCTCGAGCCTGGAAGCGGCGCCGCACGTCACGATCGCCGATAAGGATCTGGAGCGCGCACTAAACGGCATCGATCTCGCCGAGATTGCGATCACGAGCGGGATCGCGGTGCAAGGCGGCGCGGCGCCTGAGGGCGCCTTCACCCTCGATGACGTTCCGGGCGTCGCCGTCGTCTTCGCCGCGGCGAAGGGAATAAAATGCGCGCGCTCCTGGCGCATCCGCGAGGATGTCGGCGCCGATCCTGAGTTCCCGGATCTGTCCGCGCGGGATGCGGACGCCGTGCGCCAATACGATGCCCGCCGCGTCGCGGCCGCATGACCATGACCCAACGCTCCACCGCCGCGGGGGTAACGCGCTGGGTCTGGGGCCCGCTCTCCGCGCTCGGCCTTATAGTGGCGCTTGTCGTCGCGCTCCTCGATCAGGCCAATAAGGTCTGGATGCTGCAGGTCTACGACATCGGCGCGCGCGGGCTCGTGCGCGTCACGCCGTTCTTTGACCTGGTCCTCGTCTGGAACAAGGGGATCAGCTACGGCCTCCTCACCCAGGAGACCGCTCTCGGCCGCTGGGGCCTGATCGGCTTCGCGCTCGCGGCGAGCCTCGCCCTGGCGCTCTGGCTCGCGCGCATGGAGACAAGGGTCGGCGCCATCGCCATCGGCCTCATCATCGGCGGGGCGGTGGGCAACGCCATCGACCGCATCGCCTATGGCGCCGTGGCCGACTTCTATTCCCTGCACGCCTTCGGCTTTAATTGGTATGTCTTCAACATCGCCGACGCGGCGATCGTTGCCGGGGTGGTGGGACTCCTATATGACTCGGTGTTCACGGGTCACAAAAAGGCCGGAAAGCCTTCTAAGATGGTGTGAAATTCGGCCATTGCCGGACTTTGAGGGACTTTTGGGGCACGCCGCGACCATGAACTTTGCTCTGCCATTGCGCGCGGCCGCGTGCGCGGGCCTCGCCGCGTGCCTGCTGGCCCTTGGCGGCTGTGGCGGCGTCGAGTTCCAGGGCAAGGTTTTCGACTATATGGGCGTGTCCGGGGACCGCTCGCAGCCCGACGTGCGCATGTCCGAGCGCGCGCCGCTCCTCATCCCGCCGAACCGCAAGGCCTTGCCCGCGCCCGGCACGGGCACGGCGGTCGCCACCGCGCGGCCCGACTGGCCCACAAATCCCGAGGTCGAGCGTAAGCAGATCGCCGAGGCCAAGGCGACAGCCGAGGCCAAGAAAGAAGCTGTGGACGATCCGACCAATCCTTACGCCGGCAAGCCGACCCTGCTCGACAAGGTGTTCGGCAAGTCGAAGAGCACCGAGCCGCCGGTCGCCGACGTTCCGGAGCCGGATCCGACCGACAAGGCTCCCGGCCAGGCGCCGAAGGGCTCCGCCGTCGCCACGGCGCCGCAGCCGATCTTGCCTGAACCGGTCGCGCCTGCGGACGATCCGTTCCACAAGCCGGCGCCAAAAAGCTACGAGACGATGTCGAACCCCACGGGGAACAACCTCGGCTACTAGAAGCGGGAAGGAAATCCCGTTCTGGGTCGGATGACCAAGCCTTGAAAAGGCGGGGCCACGCTCTGATTTTCCCAGGGATCGGCCCCGCTCACCAGCCCGGCACGAAGCTTGCTCGGTTAACGCCGCGACTTTGCCTTCGGCCCTGAATTATGGTGATGTGGATGCGCGATCAGCCTTACGCCGCACGTCGTTTTGGACTGCGTTTCCTCTATATTTTCATGGGTTTTGCTTTTATGACCGCAGCCGTCGCCATCGAACATGTCGAAGCCGCCGAGGAGGTGAGCGAGTTCACCCTGGAAAACGGCCTCCATGTGGTCGTGATCCCGGATCGCCGCGCGCCCGTCGTCACCCAGATGGTCTGGTACAAGGTCGGCGCCGCCGACGAACCGCCCGGCTCGTCCGGCATCGCGCATTTCCTCGAGCATCTGATGTTCAAGGGCACCGAGGAGATCCCGCCCGGCCAGTTCTCCAAGATCATCGCCAGGAACGGCGGCGACGATAACGCCTTCACCAATCACGACGTGACCGCCTACTTCCAGCGCGTCGCGAAGGACCGCCTGCCCACGGTCATGCGCATGGAGGCCGACCGCATGGCCAATCTGCGCCTGACCCCGGAGGACGTAGCGACCGAGCGCGATGTTATCCTCGAGGAGCGCCGCTCCCGCGTTGACAATGACCCAGGCAGCATCCTGCAAGAGCAGATGATGGCCGCGCTCTACTCGAACCACCCCTATGGCGTCCCCATCATCGGCTGGGAGCACGAGATCCGCGAGCTGAACCGCGAGGATGCGCTCGCCTTCTACAAGCGCTTCTACGCCCCCAACAACGCCATCCTGATCGTCGCCGGCGATGTCGATGCTGAAGAGGTCAAGGCTCTCGCCGAAAGCACGTTTGGCAAGATCCCGCGCAACGCGAGCCTCAACGGCCGCAAGCGCCCCTCCGAGCCCGAGCACGGCGCGCCGGTCCGGGTGACGCTCGAGGATGCCCGCGCCGGCCGCACGACCGTGCAGCGCTATTACACTTCGCCAAGCTATGCCTCTGCGGACCCCGGCGAGGCCGAAGCGCTCGATCTTCTCATGCGCGTGGTCGCGACGGGTTCGGTCAGCCGCATCTACAAGCGCCTGGTGGTCGAGCAGAAAAAGGCGGCGAGCGCCGGCGGCTGGTTTTCCGACTCCGGCCTCGATTCGGGACGGCTCGGCTTCTACGCCATCTCCGCCGACGGCGTGACTGCCGAGGAAACCGACGCCGCGATCAAGACTGTGATCGAGGAGATTCGCGCGGACGGCGTGACCCAGGAAGAACTCGATCGCGCGCGGAAGTCGTATATTGCCGAGTTCGTCTACACCCAGGATAGCCAATCGCGCATGGCACGGCATTACGGCTGGAAGCTCGCGATGGGCATGAGCATCGAGGATGTCGACGCTTGGCCGGACCGGCTGCGCAAGGTGACGGTGCAAGACATCAAGGCTGCCGCCCAGAAATATCTTGTCGACAAGAATTCCGTTGCCGGCTTCCTACTCCCGACGCCCGAGTTCACGAGCAGCGTTGGCGATGCGCCCGCACCGGTCCGCGCTCAGATGCCTGCCGCGGGCAAGTCCTAGCGGATGACATTGAGCACCTTGCTTGAGCGGAGTTCCATGCGCTATTGCCAGCGCGTCTTTTTCGCTCTTGCGCTTACCCTCGGGGCTCTCGCAGCCCTTCCAGCGAACGCCATGGATATTCAGCGCGTCACAAGCCCCGGCGGCATCGAGGCTTGGCTCGTGGAGAGTCATGTCAATCCGCTCATCGCCATGCGCTTCGCGTTCCGCGGCGGCGCGTCGCAGGATCCTGTCGACAAGGAGGGCGCGGCCTATTTTGTCACCGCGATGATGGACGAGGGCGCCGGCGAGCTCACCGCGGTCGAGTTTCAAGAGGCGCAACAAACCCTCGCCATGCAGATGGACTTCGACGCGAGCCGCGACGTCATGCTCGGCAACGTGCGGACGCTGACGGAGAATGCGGAGGAGACTTTCAAGTTGCTGCGTCTCGTCATGACGCAAGCGCGCTTCGACCAGGACGCCATGGATCGCGTGCGCGCGCAGATTCTCGCCGGGCTCAAATTCGACGCCAACGATCCGGAGACGGTGGCGTCGCTGGCATGGGACAAGCTCGCCTTCAACGATCATCCCTATGGCCGCCCGATCAAGGGCACCATGGCTTCGATCACGAACATTGAACGCCAGGACCTGCAAGACTACGTCAAGCGGGTCTTCGCCCGCGATCAGCTCGTGATCTCCGTCGTAGGTGATATCGATGCGGAAACCTTGGGCCGCGTGCTGGATCAGGTCTTCGGCGATTTGCCGGAGCACGCCGTCCTCACGCCGGTCGCGGATGCGCCGCCGCCGTTCGGGCCGACCCGCGAAGTCATTGCGATGGACGTTCCGCAATCCGTGGCCCAGTTCGGCCATCGCGGCTTCCCGCGCCGCGACGACGATTTCATCGCCGCCTATGTCCTGAACTACATCATCGGCGGCGGCGGTTTCTCCTCGCGCCTGATGGAAGAAGTTCGGGAAAAGCGCGGCCTCGCTTATTCGGTCTATTCCAACCTTTATCCCTATCAGCACGGCGCCGTCTTCGTCGGCAATGTCGCCACCAAGACCGAAGCCGTCGGCCAGTCTCTGGCTGTCATCGAGTCCGAACTGAAGCGGCTTTCGGAGCAGGGGCCGAGTGCGGACGAGCTGGAATCCGCCAAAAGCTATCTCACGGGGGCCTATGCGCTGCGCTTCGAGTCCTCGGCCAGCATCGCAAGCCAGCTGCTCTGGATCCAAATTGAAGAGCTCGGCATTGATTACGTGACCAAGCGCAACGAGCTCATCGATGCGGTCACGCTCGACGACATCAAGCGTGTCGCCAAGCGCTTGATCGAGGCCGACCGTCTGATCACCACGATCGTCGGCAGGCCGGTCGAGACGAAGAGCAAGGCTGCGCCCGGTTAGTCCCACGGGCTTAGACCGGTCGAGGGGGGTGCATGGCGTTTTCCCAGAATATCGAAGGCTGCCTCGCGACGAAGATCGGCCCCTTGGGGCTGCCGGAGGCATCGCTTGAGAAGAACCTGACGGCACTGGAGCCGCGTCTCGCTTCCTTGCGCCAAGCGCACGCAGACGGAAGTTTACCGCTCCTAAGAGTTCCGGAATGGCGCGAGGACATCGACGCTGCCCGCGCTGCGCTGGACCGGCTGACGCAAGGCGCCCGCACGCTCGTTTTTTTCGGCACCGGCGGTTCAAGTCTCGGCGGCCAGACCTTGGCCCAACTCGGCGGCTGGGGCATTCCCGGCGACGAAAAGCACGGCAGCGAGCAGCGCCCGCGCACGCGCTTCTATGACAATCTCGACGCCCGCACCCTCGACCTCGCGCTTGCCAATCTGGACCTCAACACCACCCGCTTCGTCGTCACCTCGAAATCGGGGAACACGCCCGAGACGCTGACGCAGCTGAGCGTGGCGATCGCAGCCCTTCGCAGCGCGGGCCTCGAGGCTTCCATCCCGGATATCTTTCTTGGTTTGACCGAGCCCGCCACCACCGGCGCAAGCAATGGATTGCGTGCGCTGTGCGAGGCGTTCAAGATTCCGATGCTGGAGCACGACACCGGCATTGGCGGGCGCTTTTCGGGGCTGACCAATGTCGGCCTCCTGCCGGCGCTTGCGCGCGGCCTCGACGTGCATGCCCTGCGCGAAGGGGCAGGGACCGTAATCGAGGGCCTCCTCGATGGACGGAAAGCCGCAGACTTCGACCCGGCTGTCGGGGCTGCCATGGCCATCGGCTTGGCCAAGGAACGCGGCGTGCGCGCCAACATCATGCTGCCCTATAGCGACCGGCTGGCGCGCTTCGCCGCCTGGTACGTCCAACTCTGGGGTGAGAGCCTTGGCAAGAACGGTAAGGGCACGACCCCAGTGGCCGCGCTCGGGCCCGTCGATCAGCACAGCCAACTTCAGCTCTATCTCGACGGCACGCCGCAGCATTTCATCACGGTGGTGCGCGAGAACTGCGTTGGCACCGGCCCGCGCATACCGCCCGATCTCGCCAAGATCGCCGGCGCGGACTACCTCGCCGACCGCACCGCCGGCGATCTGGTCGCCGCGCAGCAGCTTGCCATTCCCGAAGCGCTGACCGAGGCCGGCCGGCCGGTGCGCACGATCGATATTCCGACGCTGGACGAACGCGCGCTGGGCGCGCTGATGATGCATTTCATGCTGGAAACCATCCTTGCCGCCCACCTTCTCGACCTCGACCCGTTCGACCAGCCCGCGGTAGAATCGGGTAAAATCCTGACGCGCCGCTATTTGAGCGAAAGCGCCGGCTGAGGAATAGCTATGACCATCCGGCAATTGCCGCCGAACCTCGTGAACCGCATCGCCGCGGGCGAGGTTGTCGAGCGGCCTGCAAGCGTGGTCAAGGAGCTCGCCGAAAATGCCATCGATGCCGGTGCGTCGCAGATCGATATCGCGATCGACGGCGGCGGCCTGACCCTCGTGCGGGTGAGCGATAATGGCCTCGGCATGAGCCCGGCCGACCTCGCTCTCGCTGTGGAGCGTCATGCGACGTCGAAGCTCGCAGGTGACGATCTCACCAACATCCGCACGCTCGGCTTTCGCGGCGAGGCGCTGCCGTCCATCGGCGCCGTGGCGCGCCTCAACATCCAAAGCCGGGCGCGGGGCGTGGCTGATGCGTGCGAGATCACGGTGGAGGGCGGGCG
>DASQLK010000206.1:0-3465 GCA_035630055.1 Methyloceanibacter sp.
CGATCACCTTCACCGGCGAAGACGGCAAGACGATCGAGCATGAGGTCTGCGACTTTCCCGGCGGCGGCGTGGCACTTGCCATGTTCAATCTCGACGATTCGATCCGCGAGTTCGCGCGCGCGAGCTTCAACTACGGTCTGACGCGGGACATGCCTGTTTATCTCTCCACCAAGAACACGATCCTGAAGGCCTATGACGGCCGCTTCAAGGACTTGTTCGCGGAGGTGTTCGCAGCCGAATTCAAGGCCGAGTTCGATCGGCGCGGGCTCACTTACGAGCACAGGCTGATCGACGACATGGTCGCTGCATGCCTGAAATGGTCCGGGGGTTATGTTTGGGCCTGCAAGAACTACGACGGCGACGTGCAATCCGACACGGTGGCGCAAGGTTTCGGCTCGCTCGGCCTGATGACGAGCGTCTTGATGACTCCGGACGGAAAGACGGTGCTCGCGGAGGCCGCGCACGGCACGGTGACGCGGCACTTCCGCCAGCACGAGATGGGCCGCGAGACATCGACGAACGCGACGGCCTCCATCTTCGCTTGGACCGGTGGGTTGAAGCATCGGGCCAAGCTCGACGACAATCAGGAGCTGGCGCGCTTCGCAGCGACGCTGGAACGCGTCGTCGTCGACACGATCGAGTCCGGCTTCATGACCAAGGACCTCGCACTCCTCGTGGGCGCGGACCAACGCTGGCTCTCGACAACCGGCTTCCTGGACAAGATCGATGACAATCTGCGCCAGGCGATGGCGGACCGTGCCGCGGCCTAGAAGCCCCTCTCCCCCGACAGGCTAGGCTTCGGTGGAAGTCCCTTTGCCACGGCGCCCTTTTGGCGGTTTAGCGGGGTTGCGCTCGCGCGCCGCCGCATAAATCTGATCCATCACCTCAGGGTGACGTCGGCTGAGACGCGCGAGCGCCTGCGCGTCGAGGACGAAGATGCGGCATTTGGTGACGGCGATAACGTCATGACGTTGGTGGCGGCGTTGCAGGAGCGCCATCTCGCCGAAGAAGTCGCCGGGTTTGAGTAAAGCGGTGCGATTGAGCGCCTTGATCTGTTCCGCCTCGCCGCTTGCGATGATGTACATGGCGCTGCCCGTATCGCCCGCGCGCACGATCGGGACGCCCGGAAGATAGGCGCGGGTGTAAAGTAGCTTGGTGATCTCGGCGACTTCCGCCTCGTCCATCGTACTGAACAGCGGCACCCGCGCCACCATGCTCCACGTCGCGACGAACTGGTGCCGCGCCGACTCCTGACTGAAGCCAGCCGCGATGATGGCGATCGGCAAGGCGAACATGCAAACCCCAAGCAGCATGGCGACGCCGCCAAACACCTTTCCCATCGGGGTCAGGGGCACGACGTCGCCGTAGCCGACGGTGGTGAGCGTCGCCAGCGCCCACCAAGCCGCCGCCGGGATGCTGCCGAACACATCCGGCTGCACATCGCGCTCCAAGAAATAAATAACGCTGGCGGTGAACAGAAGCAGTACCACCATGACCAGAAGCGCGCCGAGCAAGGCGCGATACTCGTCAGCGAGGACGCGGCCGAGGGTCTGCAGCGCGGGAGAATAGCGTACGAGTTTGAGCAGGCGGAAAATACGGAAAACGCGCAGCAGCCGCAGGTCGAACGGGAAGACTTGGTAGATATACCAGGGCAGGATCGCCAAGAGATCGATCACCATCATCGGCCGCGCCGCGAAGCGAAGGCGCGCCCGCCATCGCGGCATCCGGCTGAGCATGGGGATGTCGACGCAGCTCCAGAGCCGCAAGACGTATTCGAACGTAAAGATGATTACGGAGAACGTATTGAAGAGGTCGAGGGCGCGGCCATACTGGGCAGCGATCTCGTCGACGGTCTCCGCGGCAAAGGCCGCGGCATTCAAGACGATCAGCGTGATGATGAAGGCGTTGACGAAGTAACCAGCCGGGTGGGCGTCGCCGCCGACCTCGAGGATGTCGTGCACCTTGCGGCGCCAACGGCTCCAGGCGCTCTTATCTTCAGTCGGACTCGTGCGACTCGCTTGCTCGCCCGGATCCGCCGTGATCACGCGTTGCCGGCCCGGCGGCCGTTTTCGGCACCGCCGGATGGGCCATCACCCAGGCGTGCCGCAATGGCCGCCAACGCGGCATCGGGCGACGCGCCCTCAGGCCCGCCGGCCTGGGCCAAATCGCGCCGGCCACCGCCACCTTTACCGCCAAGCGCCTCCGCGCCGAGCCGCGCGAGCTCCACCGCATCGTAGGCGCCGGTGAGATCGTCGGTGACGCCGACCACGAGGCCGACCTTGCCTTCCTCGCTGACGCCGGCAATGACCACGATGCCAGACCCGACCTGCCGCTTGGCATCGTCCACCAGGCCACGCAGATCTTTCGGGGCAACGCCATGCGCCGTGCGGGCAAGCAACTTGACCCCACCGATCTCACGCACACCTGCGCCGGGGTCGCCACCGCCAGACTCCGGCCGCAGCGCAAGGGCGCGTTTCGCGTCGGCGAGCTGGCGCTCGAGCTTCCGACGCTCGTCGACAATGGCGGCAAGACGCGTGATGACGTCGTCGGGGCCGACCTTCAAAATCTCGGCGGCCTCGCGCACGCGCTCGTCCTGCGCGGCGAGATATCGGCGGGCTGGCTCCCCGGTCAACGCTTCGATGCGGCGAACGCCTGACGCCACCGCGCTCTCGGTCACTATCTTGAGGACGCCGATATCGCCCGTGCGGCGAACGTGGGTGCCGCCGCAGAGCTCGATGGAATACGCCTTGCGCGCCTTCTCTTCACTCTTGCCCATGCTGACGACACGTACCTCGTCGCCATATTTCTCGCCGAACAGCGCAAGCGCGCCATGGGCGATCGCCTCCTCCGGCTCCATGAGGTGCGTCTCGACCGCCTCGTTCTGAAGGATGACGGCGTTGGCGCGATCTTCCACGGCGCGGATCTCGGCATGGGTCATCGGCTTCTGATGCGAGAAATCGAAGCGCAGGCGGCCGGGCTCGACAAGCGAGCCCTTCTGCGCGACATGCGAGCCCAAGACCTGGCGCAGAGCCTCGTGCAAGATATGCGTGGCGGAGTGGTGCGCGCGCGTCGAGGTGCGGCGGCCGTGGTCGACCTCGAGCTCAACGGCCTGCCCCACCTTGAGCCCGCCCTTCTCCACAACGCCGTGATGGATGAAGAGGCTGCCGAGCTTCTTCTGGGTATCCTCGACGGCGAAATGGGTGCCGCCTGACGCGAAGATGCGGCCATGATCACCGACCTGACCGCCGGATTCGCCATAGAAGGGGGTCTGGTTGACGACGACGGCGCCGCGCTCGCCGTCGCGAAGCTCGTTCACGCGCTTGCCGTCCTTTATGATGGCGACGATCTCAGCAGACGCCGTCTCGGTGTCGTAGCCCAGGAACTCGGTGGTGCCGACATCCTCCTTGAGCTCGAACCAAACCGTCTCGGTCTGCGCGTCGCCAGACCCGGACCACGACTTCCGCG
>DASQLK010000207.1:0-8419 GCA_035630055.1 Methyloceanibacter sp.
GCTTGCAGCCCTATGGGGCGCCCTTCGTCTCCACGTTCGCGACCTTCCCGATGATGGTCGACGATCAGGTGCTCACGCTGACAGAGCGCATCAATGGCTGCATGTTGCGCAGCATGAACGGCAAGCGGCTCCCGGATGACAGCCGCGAGATGAATGCCCTCATCGCCTATATGAAGTTCGTTGGGCAAGGCGCGCCGGAGAGCGTGCGAGTTGCGGGCATGGGCTTGCGCGCCTTAGCGGCGGCGGAGGCTGCGCCAGACGCAACGAGGGGCGAGAAGGTTTACGCGCAGCTTTGCGTCACGTGCCACAAGGCCGACGGGCAGGGGGAGCGGCGCAGCGCGCCCGCGGTCGGCTACGCCATCCCGCCGCTCTGGGGCGATGCCTCGTTCAACGAGGCGGCGGGCATGAGCAAGCTCGCCTATGCGGCAGCCTATATCCGCGCCAACATGCCGTTCGGGGTCGATTACGAGGCGCCGGTGCTCACGGTGCAGCAAGCATGGGATGTCGCTGCCTACATGGTGTCGAAGCCGCGCCCGCCAGCGCCTGCGGACGCGGCCTCGTCATTGCGTTGACAACACCTAGATCGAGGCGAGCGCCATGTTACGGGCGTCACGCTTCGCGCGTCCGGCCTGGCGCAGCTTCGCCAGCGACGCGACATGCAGCAGAACAGAAATCGGCACGAGGAACGTGGGGATGAGAACCAGCGGAAAGATGCTGATGAGCGTGTTTGCCGGCTCGTAGGCGAACAGCGGCGACGGCGCGGTTATGAAGCCGGCGGACACCGCGACCGCCAGATCGGCAAGACCGAAGATGTTCCACGCAGCGACCGTCCTCGCGTTCTCCTCCGGACGTCTGGCGTAGGCCATGGCGACAAAGGGCGCGAGCAAGCCGACAAGAATGTCGCCGAGGCCCGCGGGCCAGGCAAAGAGCCCGGGCAGCCTGTCGCCAGCATAAAGGATGAGGAAGATCACACCCAGCGCGCGGTAAAGCTGTAAGCCGACGATCCAGGATTGCGGGACGGCGTCCAGAATTTGCTTCACCTTCGGCGACCGCCATAAAAGCCACGCGCCAATCAGGATCGGAATGAAGATCCCGAACTGGATCGTGGGTATGCGCTCCTCCCCTGCCTCGAACGCGCCGCCGCGCCCGAGGGCGATGACCGCGACGAACCATCCGACGAGCACGGCGCCGGTTATGCCGAGAACCCGGCGGCGGTCCGCCGCCGGCCAATCGGCGCGCTCCAGCGCTCTTGCCAAGCCGAGCATGAGGACGGCGATGATGCCGACGCTGCCGATGAGGACGTAATAGGGAAGATAGAAGGGAGCGTTCATTGGACACCTCCAGGTCGCGGGCTCCAATCTGACTAGGGGCGGCGCCGTTCCACCCGTTCATGGCAAAGCAGGACGGGCATCCAGTGACCTCCTGGATCCCCGCTTTGGCGGGAATGAGCGGACGAGGTCGGGTTTCGAGCCTGCCACCACGGTGCTAAAACACCCAACGATGACCGCGCTAAGCCATAAATTCTGCGTCGCGCCGATGATGGAGTGGACGGACCGCCACTGCCGCTACTTCATGCGGCTCATCTCGAAGCGCGCGCTGCTCTACACCGAGATGGTGACGGCCGAGGCCGTGATTTACGGCGATCGTGAACGCGTCCTCGGGTTCGATTCCGAAGAGCATCCGGTCGCGCTGCAGCTCGGCGGCAGCGATCCATTGAAGCTCGCGAAGGCTGCAAGAATCGGCGCCGAGCAAGGCTACGACGAGATCAACCTGAATGTCGGCTGCCCTTCGGATCGCGTGCAATCCGGCCGGTTCGGCGCATGTCTCATGGCGGACCCGGGACGGGTCGCGCAGTGCGTGGCCAAGATGGCAGAGGCGGCGCGCCTGCCGGTCACGGTGAAATGCCGCATCGGCATCGACGATCAGGACGCGGAGGCGAGCCTTGACAGGTTCGTCGATCAGGTTGCGAACGCCGGCTGTGAGACCTTCATCGTTCATGCCCGCAAGGCTTGGCTTCAGGGGTTGAGCCCGAAAGAGAACCGGGACGTCCCTCCGCTCGATTACGATCGCGTGTATCGCCTCAAATCGCGCCGGCCGGATCTTGAGATCGTCCTCAATGGCGGGCTCGAATCGCTCCGCGCCAGCATGGCAGCGATGGCCCATGTCGATGGCGTCATGCTTGGCCGTGCCGCCTATGCGGATCCTTACATGATGGCGGGAGTCGATCCGGTGCTGTTCGGCGAGCAGGAAGCCGCGTCGAGCCGCATCGACGTGCTGGATCGAATGATTCCCTATGTGGAAAGCCAACTCGCCGTGGGGGCGCGGCTGCAGCCAATGATGCGGCATATCCTCGGCCTTTTCCACGGGCAGCCGCGGGCGCGCGCCTTCCGCCGTTACCTCGCCGAGAATGCCCATCGCCACGGCGCCGGCGTCGAGGTGCTGCTCGGCGCACGGGCGATCGTGGCAGAGGATGCGCGGCAGGCTGTCGCCGCCGAATAGCTAATCCGTACCCCATATCCGCAGCGTCACGCTGGTGGCGGTCTCGCCGGGCTTCCGCTCGGCGGAGAACTCCGCGTCGATGTAAGGCTCGATTTCGCAGGTCAGGGATGCCTCGGATGCATCCGGGCTCGCGGCCGAGGGTTCGGTGATCTTGAACTGCATCTCCCGGCAGCGATCGGTATAGGCCGTCATGATGGCTGCAGGAGACGCGGTGCTCGCATAGCTCGCAATCTTCCAGCCGGGGAAGGTGCCCTCATCGAAGCTCACGCTATATTCGACGGGTTTGTCCGTAGCGTCTACCAGTCCAAACCGGTCCATGCGGGTGCCTTTTGACGAACGCCCAATAGCGCCAGCCTTGCCCAGCGAAGTCCCAGCTGTCCGACGCCATCCACATGCCGAACATTATCAGTCCGAGCGGGGAGATAAGAACGAGCAGGAGGATAAGGAGGGGCCAGATAGCCACCACCGACGCCGTCTCGCCATGACCTCTGCACCCCGCTTTCACGCCGGACTATGGCTTAACCGGCTCCTGCTGTGTCCGCCAGAGAGAATACAAGAGACCGCCACCGATCAAGGCCAGTGTGACGGTGAGCGAAATGGAGGCGGGAAACTTTTCCCAGCCGAGGAGATCGGCAACGAAGATCTTGCCGCCGATGAAAATGAGAACAAGCGCTAGCGCAGGCTTCAGATAAACGAAGCGGTCGATCACGGCCGCGAGCGCGAAATAGAGCGCGCGCAGGCCAAGAATCGCAAAGATATTCGACGTGTAGATGATGTAAGGATCGGTGGTTATCGCAAAGATTGCGGGGATGCTGTCTACCGCGAAGATGACATCGACGATCTCGATGAGGATGAGCGCGATGAAGAGGGGCGTCACCCAGGTCACGATGCGGCCGGTTTTAAGGTCGGGACGCTTAACGAAGAACCGATTGCCTTCAAGGTTTGGGGTGATGCGCAACATACGGCGCATGAGCTTGAGCGCAGCGTTGTTCTCGATATCGGGAAGCTTGTCGCCGAGCATCAGCATCTTGATGCCGGTGACAACCAGGAAGATGGCGAAGATGTAAAGAAGCCAACCGAACTTCGCGACGAGAATCGCGCCGACGCCGATCATGATGGCGCGTAAGACAATGACACCGAGAATGCCCCAGAAGAGCACGCGATGTTGATATTTGTTCGGGATCGCAAAGTAGCTGAAGATCAGGGAGATGACGAAGATATTGTCCATTGCCAGGGTTTTCTCGACGAGATACCCGGTGATGTATTCTTTGCCACTGACCGGCCCGAGGCTAACCCAAACCCAGGCGCCGAAGATGAGCGCGATGACGATGTAAAAGGCGCTGAGCGATAGGCTCTCCGTCACGCCGATCTCACGCGACTTGCGATGAAACAGCCCGAGATCGAGCGCGAGAAGCGTGAAGACGACCACCATGAACGTCGCCCACATCCAGAGGGGCTTGCCCATGACGGGTTCAAAAAGCATGTCCATCATGCGGCTCCGGTGGTGTCACGCGCCGCTTCTAATGGCATCCTAGGCTCGGTTGCCTCCACCTCGACCGCCTCACGGAACAGCGTGGCGAGACGTTCGAAATTGGTCTGCGACGTTTTGGAGTTGCGCCAATACATGGCGATCGTGCGCTTGAGGTTGCGGTCGGCGATGCTGAAGACGCGGAATCGCCTATCGTTGCGCAGGACGGCGCGAACATAGAGGGCGGGCAGAATGCTGACGCCAAGGCCGGTCGCCATCATCTCGCGCAGGGTGTCGAGGCTCGTGCCCTCGTAATCGAAGCGCAGATTGGCTCCGACCTCCGCTGCGAGGTTGACCACCAGATCGTGCAGTTGATGACCCGGGCCAAGCGCCAAAAGATCGATGCCGGAGAGGTCGTGCGACGTAATCTGCTTCGCGCGGGCGAGGTCGTGATCGACAGGCACAGCCAGATAGAGCGGCTCATCGAAGAGCGTCGCCACGCGGAAGCCATGATGGGCGATCGGCAACGGCGCAACGATGACGTCGTGCAGCCCCCCGGCGAGGCCGCGCGGCAGCGCATGGGGAAGATCTTCGCGGACGTGAAGCTTGAGCTTGGGATAACGCGCGTGCAGATGCGGCACCACGCGGGGCAGGAGATAGGGACCGATGGTCGACGGCAGGCCGATGCGCACGACGCCACCAAGGCCTTGGCCGATGTTGCGGGTGAGATCGCGGATGCGTTGCGCGTCGCGGAGCATGCGCCGGCCGATCTCCACGACCTCAGTGCCGATGGGCGTCACCACAACGGACGACCGGGAGCGCTCGACGAGTTGGACGCCTAGGCGCTGCTCGAGCGCGCGCAACTGCTCGCTCAACGTGGGTTGGGTGATATGGACCCGTTCGGCGGCGCGGCCGAAATGCCGGGTCTCCGAAACGGCCACTAGATATTCCAGCTGTCGCAATGTCGGCATGACTCCCCCTCCCGCTGGCGGGATGTAGGGGGCTGCACGCCGCGATACAGACGTGATCGGAATTTCCGATCGAAACAGTGTCCGGTTCCGGTCGTTATTTGAAGAGGCCCGGGACGCCGAAGCGGGAAGGGGCGGCGCTAGGCCGGACGGCGCTTGCGTGCGGTGGCTGCCGACATCATGCCGGCAACGTCGAGAAAGCGGGCGGTCCGGTTGCAATAGTCCTGGTAGGGCTTGCCATAGATCTGCTCGAGCCAGCCTTCCTCGGCGAAAGCCATCAGCACATAGGCAGCCGCCATCAAAGCGGCCAGGGCGATGGTCAGCAGCGAGTTCGCGGCAAGCGCCAAGCCGAACAGGCCGAGGATGGAAAACGTATATTGCGGGTTGCGGCTGAAGCGATAAAGGCCATGGCGCACGAGGCCGTCGGCGCCACAATAGGTGTTGCCGAGGCCGAGATTGAAATAGCCGCAAATCGCGATGCCGAAACCAACGAGGAACAGCGGAATGCCGACGACGCAACGCGTCCAATCGAGCAGATGCACGCTGTTCCAATCCAACGCCGCGACGACGAGGGTGGCCGCCATGCCGCCGCGGAACAAACTCCAGAATGTCAGGCTCTGCCAGCTTCCCGGCTCCGGCGTGGGCCAGATGCGAAAGGGCGGTGCGATGATCGTTCGCAGGAGGAGGAGGTTGAGTGTCGCGCCCGCAACGAGACCGGCGATGAAAGCGAAGTAGGTCATTGGCGTGACCTAAAGCAGATTCGCTTTGCAAATTTGCGACAGCACGCTGACAGTTCTGTTGCTGTCGCAGCACGCAGCGTTCGGCAGACCGCTTCAGATCTTCTGGTTGTAGGCGCCGACCTCGGGATACTTGCCAAGCTCGGCGTCGATCTCGGCGAAGATCGCGCGCATGTTGGCTTCGGAAGTCGGGCTTTCGACGACCACGACAAGCTCGGGCTTGTTGGACGAGGCGCGCACGAGCCCCCACGTCCCGTCTTCCAGCACGATGCGAACGCCGTTCACGGTGATGAGCTCGCGGATCTTCTGCCCGGCAAGCATGCCGCCATCCGCCGCGACGTTCTGGAAATGATCGACGACGCGATCGACGACGCCATATTTGATCTCATCGTCGCAATGCGGCGACATGGTGGGGGACTGCCAGGTGCGCTGCAGTTCATCCTCGAGTTCCGACAGCGTCTTTTCAGGGCTGCGGTCGAGCATGTCGAGCACGGCCAATGCGGCGACCAAACCATCGTCATAGCCGCGCCCGATCGGCGGATTGAAAAAGAAGTGGCCGGATTTCTCGAAGCCGACAAGAGCGCCGGTCTTGTGGCTGTAGCGCTTGATGTAGGAGTGGCCCGTCTTCCAGTAGAGAGTCTTGGCATCGTTGGCTTTGAGCACGGGGTCGGTGAGGAACAGGCCTGTCGACTTCACGTCGGCCACAAAGGTCGCGCCCTTGTACTGCGCGGAGAGATCGCGCGCGAGCATCACGCCCACCTTGTCCGCGTAAATGGCTTCGCCCTTGTTGTCGATGACGCCGCAGCGGTCGCCGTCGCCATCGAAGGCGAGGCCGAGGTCCGCGCCATGCTCGAGCACAGCATCACGCGTGGCGTCGAGCATCGCGATGTCTTCCGGATTGGGATTGTGCGCCGGGAAGGTATAGTCGAGCTCGCAATTGAGCGGGATTACCTCGCAGCCGATGTTTGCCAGAACTTCGGGCGCGAACGCGGCGGCAGTGCCGTTGCCGCAGGAGACGACGACTTTCAGCTTGCGCTTCAGCTTCGGCCGGTTCGTGAGATCGGCCATGTAGCGCTCTGCCATGTCCGGCACGTAGTAATATCTGCCGCCGACCGGAGGCTGGGAAAAGCGGGCGTTGAGGACGATCTCTTTCAGCGCCGTCATCTCCTCGGGCGCGAAGGTGAGGGGACGCTGGATGCCCATCTTGATACCGGTCCAGCCATTGTCGTTGTGGCTCGCCGTGACCATGGCAACGCCTTCGACTTCGAGCTCGAACTGGGCGAAATACGCCATCGGCGAGAGGGCCAGACCGATGTCGTGCACCTCCGCGCCCCCGGCGAGAAGCCCGGTGATGAGGGCGGCCTTCACGGCTGCGGAATAGGATCGGAAGTCGTGCCCGACGACGACCCGTACGGGCACGCCCTGCTCGCGCATCAGGGTGGCCAAGCCCAGCCCCACCGCCTCCATGCCGAGAAGGTTGATCTCCTCGGGGTAGAGCCAGCGCGCGTCGTATTCGCGAAAGCCCGTCTTCTTGACGAGGGGCAGACGTTCGAACGCGGCCGTGTTCGGGACGAGGTTTTGCTCAGGCTTCGGGAACATGCATCCCCCTGGTTAAAGATCTCCGGGCAACTAACCTAAGCCCGACCTTATAGTTCCGCCGGATGCGGCACCGTGTGTGCACCTCTCTTAAATGCAACCGGATTGCAATGGCAAACATGAGGCTTGCGCTCCTGGACCGCGCCCGTTAGCTCCGAAGGTTCTTCCCCCACCCCAAAGCGATGGGCATCGAGAGCCGGCATGAGACGAGTCGTGAGGCTGGCGCTACTAGGCGTCTTTGTCGGCATCGTTGTGCTGGGGCTGAAATACGCCGCCTATCTCGTGACGGGCAGTGTCGCGCTCTACTCGGACGCACTCGAAAGCATCATCAATGTCGCAACGGCGCTCGCGGCGTTCTTCGCCGTCCGCCTCAGCGCCGTTCCGCCCGATGCCAACCATCCCTACGGTCACGACAAGGCCGAGTATCTTTCCGCGGTGCTGGAAGGCGCGCTGATCGTCGTTGCGGCGCTTGCGATCATGCGGAAGGCCTATCTCGGCTATTTGGAGCCCAGTCCGCTCAATGCGCCAGCGGCGGGCCTCGCGCTCAATGCGCTGGCAAGCGCGATCAACGGTGTCTGGTGCTGGGTTCTGTTCCGATACGGCAAAAGGAATCGCTCTCCGGCGTTGCTTGCCGATGCGCGGCACCTTCTCACCGATCTCTTCACCTCGGCCGGTGTCCTCGCCGGCGTCGCCGTGGTGGCGTTGACGGGCCTTCTCGTGCTCGATTCCGTGATCGCCATCCTCGTTGCGATATACATCCTCTGGTCGGGATGGGGCCTCGTGCGGCAGTCCATCGGCGGCCTTATGGACGAGGCAGTGCCGGAAGAGACGCTCGGGGATATCAAGCGGGCGATCTCGTCAACGGCAGACGGCGCCATCGAGGCGCACGACCTCCGCACGCGCCATGCCGGCCGCATGACCTTTATCGAGTTTCATCTGGTCGTACCGGGAGCGATGAGCGTCGCCGAATCCCACGCCATTTGCGATCGCATCGAGGCGGCGGTGAAGGAGGCTGTTCCCGATGCGACCGTTACAATCCATGTGGAGCCGGAGCACAAGGCCAAGCATCCGGGCGCGATCCCCATCGTGTAGGGTCAGCGAACCAGAACGAGATCGCCGCCCGACATCTCGAAGCGGGAAAGACGGCCGAG
>DASQLK010000208.1:0-2902 GCA_035630055.1 Methyloceanibacter sp.
GCGCGAAGCGCCTCGTTCTCCGGCTCGACGGTCAGCGCGAAGCGGCAATTGTTGTCGGTATATTCGTGGCCGCAATAGAGCGTGGTCTCCGGCGCCAAAATCATGAGCTTCTGCAGCGACCCCCACATCATCTTGGCGTCGCCTTCCAGCAGCTTGCCGCAGCCGACAGAGAAGAGCGTGTCGCCGACGAAGACGAGGCTGTCCTCGGGGAAGTAGTAACTGACATGGCCTGCGGTATGGCCTGGGGTCTCGATCACGGTGGCGCGGGCGTTGCCGATGTCGATGGTGTCGCCTTCGGCCACCTTGACGTCGATGCCGGGAATGGATTTCGCCTCTAGCGCCGGACCGATGATGGTGCAGCCGGTCTTGTGCTTCAGCTCCTTGTTGCCGGCAGTATGGTCGGCATGATGGTGCGTCGTCAGAATGTGGGTCAGCACCCAGCCCTTCTCCTGCAGGGCGGCAAGGACTTCGCCCGCATCGGGCGCATCGATGGCGGCCGTGGCCTCCGTGGCGGCGTCGTGGATCAGCACGCCATAATTGTCGCCGCGGGTCGGAAATTGATGGACTTCCAGATTTGCCATGGTGCTCTTTCGCTTGAGATGAGGGGCTTTGCCGCGGAAACTAGCGCCCGGCCGGCTTCATGGGAATGCCGCCCCGGTCTCGTCTGGTAACGCAAACTTTCCAGGTTCGATCCCCATATTCAGGCGCCATGCACCTCGACGCGCTCGATCTTAAGGATTTTTACGGCACTCCTCTCGGCAGCGTGGTGCGGCGGCTCCTCGGCCGGCATCTGCGCAAATGCTGGAAGGACGTGCGCAACGCGCGCGTGTTCGGGCTCGGCTATGCCACGCCCTATCTCGGGCAGTTTCGGCCCGAGGCGGAGCCGCTCGGCGCGCTCATGCCGGCGGAGCTCGGTGCAGTGCCCTGGCCGGCGCAAGGGCAGCGCAATTCGATCCTCGTGGATGCCACCGACCTGCCGCTGATCGACGAATGCGCCGACCGGCTTCTGCTCGTGCACATGCTGGAATGGTCGGAGAAATCGCGGTCGCTGCTGCGCGAGCTCTGGCGCGTGCTTTCGCCAAACGGGCGGCTGCTCATCGTCGTGCCGAACCGGCGGGGGATGTGGGCGCGGGTCGATACCACCCCCTTCGGTCATGGCACTCCCTTCAGCCGCTCGCAGCTCAGCCGGCTACTCAAGGAGGCGATGTTCACGCCGGAGGAATGGCACTACGCCCTCCACATGCCGCCGTTCAACTGGCGCATTTTTTTAAAGTGGCCAATGTTCTGGGACCGGCTCGGGCTTGTGCTGTGGCCGGCATTTTCCGGCGTCATCATCGTCGAGGCGACGAAGCAGGTCTATGCGGCGGTGCCGGTGCACCAGACACGGCGGGTGCGGCGGATGATGCCGGTTCCTGCAGGCGTGACGCCGCAAGCGACGTCACGCAGGAGTGAACGATCTCTCTGTTGCGAAGAGCGCTAGGCCGAGGCGACCCATTCGCCTTGAACGAAGCCGAAAGCGACGGCATCGGGATCGCGCTTGGCGGCTTTGTGGAGCTTGTCCTCGGACGCGATGCTGACCACGTTGTCGTCCGTGGCGCCCTTGAGGCGATCGCGCTTGTAACCGCTCAGGAGAATGATCTTCCTACCACGTAGGGCAATCTTGGGGAGTGCCATGCTCTACCTCCTTAGTCGCAAGTCCGGGACAACGTTCGGCAGTTCCCGATCTCAATCGACCTCGTTGCGGCGACCCCCGTCAGCCTGATTGATTTACGAACTTTAGCAGCCGACTTTGACGATCCTAAGACGATCGCGCGTAAGAGTCATGCCGCGTTGCAGCATTCGCATGTGCAACTGCGTCGGCGCCGATGCGCGAGCTTTTAGAACAAGATGAGTGAAATTAGCGCGAGAGTAGGAATACGGCCTGCTGGCCGAACAGGTTCTGCATGAAGAATGGCATGGAAACGCCGAGCTTGTAGCCATAGGCGTTGAGGGCGACGGCCTTCTCCACCCTTGCGCCGACGTCATCACAGAGCGCGACGAAGTCCTTGATCGTGCAGAGATGGATGTTCGGCGTGTCGTACCAACGGTCCGGCAGGGTGTCATTGCGCGGCATGGCGCCGAGGAAAAGTAGCTCCGTTCTTACCCGCCAGTGGCCGAAATTGGGGAAGGATACCACCACCCTTTTGCCGATGCGCAGAAGCTGCTCCAGCACGTGGCGGGGGCTGTAAGTGGCCTGAATCGTCTGGCTGAGGATGGCGTAATCGAAGGCGCTGTCGGGGTAGTGGACGAGGTCGGTGTCGGCGTCGCCCTGGATCACGGAGAGGCCCTGCGCCACGCAGGAGTTCACGCCGGCTTGCGACAGCTCGATGCCGCGGCCGTCGACGTTGCGCTTTTCCGCCAAAAGACGCAGGAGCACGCCGTCGCCGCAGCCGATATCGAGCACGCGCGCGCCGGGCGTCACCATGTCGGCGATGAGGAGAAGATCGACGCGCGAGGTATCGGTGAAACGGGTCCGCGGGGGCGGCATGACGTTCATGGCATCCCCTTGCCCGCAGGAGGCACGCCGCGCTTCAGCGCGGCGGAGCCGACGAAGCCGCCGATCGTTGCGAACAGCTCCGGCTCCTCCATGAGGAAGGCGTCGTGACCCTTGTCGGTCTTGATCTCAACGAAGCTGACATTGGCGGCGACCGCGTTCAGCGCATGCACGACCTCGCGGCTTTCCTCGGTCGGAAACAGCCAGTCGCTCGTGAAGGAGACGAGACAGAAGCGGGTCTTCGTGCCGGTGAAGGCGTTGGCGAGCACGCCGCCATGATCCGCGGCAAGGTCGAAATAATCCATGGCGCGGGTGATGTAGAGATAGGAGTTGGGGTCGAAGCGGTCGACGAAGCTCAGGCCCTGATGG
>DASQLK010000209.1:0-2265 GCA_035630055.1 Methyloceanibacter sp.
CGACCGTGCCCCCCGCTGCCGCGGTCCCCACCCCGATCACGCCGTCGAACGCGCGGTCGTCCATCAGATAGACGGGCGCCTTCCACTTCTGTGCATCCCAGTCGAGCGCAATGCCGGTCATCGGCGTGGCGGCGGGGATTGGCTCCAACCGGTCTGAGTGCTTGGCGAGGAAAAGCTGGAGACGCATGTCGCCGTTGGCGATGACGCGGCGATAGCTGTCATGGGCGTGGCGCACCGCCTGATCCACGCCTTGCGTGATCGTCTGGTCGCGCAGCTCCGGCTTCAGCACCTGCTCCTTGTAGTTCTTGAGGAAATACTCGCGGATATCGGCTTCGATCGCCTCGTTCAGAGACTCGTACTTGCCCGCCTCGAAGAAGCGCGTCATCGCCGAGGTCAGCGATTCCTTCAAGACCACGTAAGAGCGCTTCCATTCGAAGAACCAGTCCGCGTAGGAGTTGATCGCCTGCTCGCGGTCCTGGAAGGCGAGCGCGAAGGTGCGGTCGAGATCCTGATGCGCGGCCTCTTTGATACGGGCGCGCTCCTGATCGAGCATCAGGATCGTCTCGTTGACGAACCGGTCTGCCTCCGTCTTGCCGACCACGAGCTTGTGCAGCTTGCCGTCCACGTCCTTGACGACGAGATCCACCGCATCGTGCGGGACGCTGGAGCGGCCGAGGAAAACGTCGAACAGGCTGCGGTCGGCATGGACCGGGGCATTATGGTCGAGATGCCGCTCATAGCTGCGCCAATAGGTGGTGCCGATTGAGAGCAGCGCGTAGGCCGATAGCACGAGCGCAACGGCGATCCCGATGGGGCGCAGGACCATGCCGATCGCGCTCTGCTTCACCACCCTCTCGCGCCGGCCGAACATGCGCGAAAGGCGCGTTTTACCGCTTCTGCGAACGGGCGCAGAGCCGCCAATAGGGACGAGGGCGTCGTCCTCGTTAGCGGTCAGGGCGATGTCTCGGCTTCGCGGCATGTCGTCGAGCATGGTTGGAGGCCCGGAAAGGAGCGGGAAACAGCGGACTGCCCTCAGTATAACGGCGCAAAAGCGCCAAGTTTCAGGCCATTCGCAGTTGAGCCCTTGGGATATGGGGATTTTTGGCGGGCATTTAAGAAGCAAGAGGCTGATCCCCTCACGATTCCTGTGGATTAGGGTTAGCCCGCCGCAGGAACCCGCGCACCGCTTCTCTGGTTGTTCGATCGAGAACCCTGCGAAAGAACCTCATCATGTTGAAGGAAAAGTCCAAGCAATCGCTGCCGCCCCAGGAGCAGGACCGCCAGCCCGGCCGCGAGAGCGAGATGACCCCGAAGCCCGATTACGAGCCGCGTTTTCCAGGTTCGGGACGGCTTGAAGGCAAGACCGCTCTTATCACCGGCGGCGACAGCGGCATCGGCCGCGCGGCGAGCATCCTGTTCGCCCGCGAAGGCGCCAATGTCGCCATCGTCTATCTTGAAGAGGACAAGGACGCGAAGGAGACAAAGGCGCTCGTCGAAGACGAAGGCGGCAAGTGCCTCCTAGTGAAGGGCGATGTCGCCTCATCCAAGTTCTGCGCCGATGCCGTCAAGCGGACGGTTGCTGAGTTCGGTGGCCTCGATGTCCTCGTCAACAATGCCGCCGAGCAGCATGAGCAGGACGAGGTCGAGGACATCACGGAGAAGCAACTCGAGAAGACGTTCCGCACGAACATCTTTGGCTACTTCCTCATGACCCAGGCCGCCATGCCGCATCTCGGCAAGGGCGCCGCGATCGTCATGACCACGTCTGTGACCGCCTATCGCGGCCATGATACGCTTGTGGACTACGCCTCCACCAAGGGGGCGATCGTGTCCTTCATCCGCTCGCTATCGAAGCAGCTTGCCGAGGAAGGCATTCGCGTGAACGGCGTTGCGCCCGGCCCGATCTGGACCCCTCTGATCCCGGCGAGCTTCGATGCCGACGCGGTCGCAGAGTTTGGTAAGCACGTGCCCCTGGGCCGTCCCGGCCAGCCCAACGAGGTCGCGCCGAGCATTCTGTTCCTGGCTTGCGCGGACTCTTCTTATATGACCGGACAGGTGCTGCATCCCAATGGCGGCGAGATGGTCGGAAGCTGAACTTCCCCTGTTCGGGGACGCGACGCGGATCAACGATCCCGAGCGGGCTTTGCGCGCGGTCGCGGCGGACGCAAAGTCCTGCACGCGCTGCCCGCTCTACAAGAATGCGATCCAAACCGTATTCGGCGAAGGGCCCGCCGACGCTGCCTTGATGCTTGTCGGCGAGCAGCC
>DASQLK010000210.1:0-10600 GCA_035630055.1 Methyloceanibacter sp.
GCCTGCCGATGCAAGCATCGAAGGCATCACCCTTGAGGCGCCGAAAGACGCCGCCCACGGCGATCTCGCCACCAACGCCGCCATGGTGCTGGCGAAGCCGTCCGGCCTTCCGCCCCGCGACCTCGCCCAGCGCCTCGCGCCTCTCATCGCGGTCGATTCCAACGTCGCGGCGGCGGAGATCGCGGGCCCGGGCTTCATCAATCTGACCCTTGAACGCGCCTTCTGGCCGCGCGTGCTGCGCATGGTGCTGGAGCAGGCCGGCGAATATGGCCGCAGCACCATCGGGCAGGGCCGCGCCGTGAACGTGGAATATGTCTCGGCCAACCCGACCGGACCCATGCATGTCGGCCATTGCCGCGGCGCCGTTTTCGGCGATGCGCTCGCCAACCTGCTAGCATTCACCGGCCATGCGGTGACGCGCGAATACTACGTCAATGATGCCGGCGCTCAGGTCGATGTCCTCGCGCGCTCCGCCTATCTCCGCTATCGCGAGGCACTCGGCGAGGATATCGGCGAGATTCCCGAGGGGCTTTATCCGGGCGATTACCTGAAGCCGGTGGGCGAGGCTCTCGCCGAAACCTATCGTCGCGATCTTTTGGAGATGCCCGAATCCGAATGGCTGCCGCTCGTGCGCGGCATCGCTCTAAACAAGATGCTGGACTTGATTCAGGACGACCTCGCCGCGCTCGGCATCAGCCATGACGTATTCTTTTCCGAGCGCTCCCTGACGGAAGGCCACGACCAGATCGCCGACACGATCGCCGACCTGAAGGCGCAGGGGCTGATATACACAGGAAGTTTGCCGCCGCCGAAGGGCAAGGTCGACGAGGAATGGGAAGATCGCGAGCAGCTCCTGTTCCGCTCGACTGAGTTCGGCGACGACATGGATCGTCCGCTTGTGAAGTCCGACGGCGCGTACACCTATTTCGCAGCGGACATGGCCTATCACCGCGACAAGTTCAGACGCGGGTTCAACGACATGATCGATGTCTTTGGCGCCGATCACAGCGGCCATGTGCGCCGGATGAAAGCGACGGTCGCCGCCCTGACCGGCGGGCGGGCCACGCTTGACGTGAAGCTCTGTCAGCTTGTGCGCTTGTTTCGGGGCGGCGAGCCTGTCAAAATGTCAAAGCGTGCCGGGACGTTCGTAACGCTCCGGGAGGTCGTGGACGAGGTGGGCGCTGGGTCCGTCCGGTTCATGATGCTCTACCGGAAGAACGATGCGCCGCTCGATTTCGACTTTGCCAAGGTCACCGAGCAGTCGCGTGATAACCCGGTCTTTTATGTCCAGTACGCCCACGCGCGGGCGAGTTCCGTTCTGCGTAATGTCGAAGGGGTATTCCCGGATCTCCGTTCGGGAGGACGTAACTTGGCTGAAGCTGATTTGGACCGGTTGAACGATGACTCTGAGCTTGCGCTTATTAAGCGTATTGCTCACTTCCCGCGCATAGTCGAAGCTGCCGCGGCGGCTCATGAGCCTCATCGCATCGCGTTCTATCTCTATGATCTTGCTGGAGACTTTCATGGTCTTTGGAACCGCGGCAAAGACTCGCCACAATTACGATTTATTTACGATAGTGACCGAGAGTTAACGCGCGCTCGTTTAGCACTGGTTGTGAGTACACAGCGCGTATTGGCGTTAGGTCTGGGAATCCTCGGCGTAGACGCCATGCAGGAATTGCATTGAGCTGATCGGGGGGCAGGGGTGGTTGAGGGAAGTAGCCATGTCCATGCACGACGACGGATTCGGCCGTGAGGCCGGTCCGGCCCCAGAGTCGCAGGTTGATAACGACAATCGGCTGAGGGCGGAGGACGCGCCGGGCGTTGAGCCTTGGAACGCGGACACGCACAATACGAAAGCAAAAGAGGTATCCTATATGGGTCAAGGTGGTGCGGGCAGGCCAGGCCAGCCGGCTGTGGGTCAGCGCTCAATCTTTGGCGGCGGCGTAAGCCCCGTCTTCACGCAGATGCCGACTTATACCCCCGTAACGCGCGGGAATGAGCCGGTTCCGGAGCCGGCACCGGCGCCGAGACAGCCCCAGTACACCACCCCCGAATTCAACCCGTACGCCAACACAGCCCAACCGGCACAGAGCCATCAGAACCATCAAGGCGCCTATCAAGCCCCGGCCCAGGGCCACCAGACCCAGGGCTACCCGGCCCCGCCGCAGCAGGCCTACCACCAGCCGGCCCCGGCCTATCAGCCCGCCCCGAGCTACCAGCCTACCCCACAGGCCGCGCCTCAATCCTATGAACCCAGCGCCTACAATGGCGCGGAGCGCCAAGATTATCCGGGCGCCCAGTCCTACCCCGCTCCACAGCCCTATCACGATCCTCAAAACGGCTACGGCCCCGGCAACGAGGCAAGCTTCGCCGACGCGAGCTTTGAAGATGCCGGTTTCGATTCGGGCTATGCCGATGCAAGCTTTCCCGAGCCGAATTTTGTCGACGCCACCCATGGAAATGGGGCTTACGGCGATGTACAGCCTGAACAGCAAGGCTTCGCCACGGCCGACTACGGCATGGCGCAGCCGGGCACCGACCAGCCCTTCCAACAGTTTGCGTTCGAGCCTTCCCAATATGATGGCGCCGCACCCCAGCAATACGGGGAGCAGCTCCATTATGGCGAACACATCCCGGCCGATCCGCGTCGTGCGGTCCAGGCCTTCGATGCCGGTTACGACCAGCCCCCGCAGATTTCTCTCGGCGGGACGGAAGCGCCCCGTCCGGCGGCCCATGCTTTCTATGAAGGTGAGCGCCCCGATGCGGACTTTATGGACGACGGTCTCGCGCCGCCGGCAGCTATTGCCGCCAAGACCGGCCGCAAGCTGAACTTCACCCGCCGCAGCGCCTTCATGCTCGGAAGCGCTCTTCTCGGCGCCATTGCTCTCGGCGGCGCCCTCGCTTTCGCCTACAAGCAAAGTGGCGGCGGCCTTGGCAGCGGAGAGCCCCCCTTGGTGCAGGCCGACAATTCGCCTGTGAAGGAAGCTCCGGCGGATCCGGGCGGCAAGGATTTTCCGCACAAGAACAAGCTGATTTATGATCGCCTGCAGAATGGCGATCAGCCCGAGAACGAGCGCCTGGTGCCGCGCCGGGAAGAGCTTGCGGTTCCCGCGTTGCCGGCTGCAGCCCAGACCGCTGCGCTCCCTGCCGACGGTCCGCCGCAAGTCGCCAGCGCGCCTCTTGAGGAGACGGGCGAGGACGGCGGTCCGCGCCGCGTAAAGACCATGGTTGTGCGGCCCGACGGTTCGGTGATGGCGCCTGCCATGCCTGCTGCCGGTACCGAGACCACGGCCTCTACGACCGCCCCCGCGGCGCCTGCCGCCGGTGTTCAGGTCGCCAGTGCCGATAATCCCGGAATTGCCGTAACCGCACCCGCAGCACAAACGGCGCCCGCGCCGCAAGCCGCGGCCGCTCCGGCTGCCGCGCCGGCTCCAGCCGCAGCCCCGGAGCCGGCCCCTGCGCCGGCCCAGCAGGCCGCCGTCGCGCCGAAACCTGCCGCTGCAGCGCCCGCCAAGCCGTCAAAATATGTCGTTCAGGTTGGCTCCAAGAAGAATCAGACCGACGCGCTCGCCACCTTTGCCGACATGCAGCAGAAATATCCGACCCTGCTCGCAAGCTATCGGCCCATGGTGCAAAAAGCCGATCTGGGCTCCAAAGGCGTCTGGTATCGCCTCCGCATCGGTCCAATCGACGACAAGACCGAGGCTTCCAAGATCTGCGGCCAGCTCAAGTCGCAGGGCACTGACTGCCTCGTGATGGCGCAGTAAGTCCATTGCGCCTGTCCATGCTTGACCGCGCGGCGCGGGGCGGATAGCCCCGCGTCGGTGGACCTCTCAGCCTTCATCTCCGGATGTGCCGGCACCTCGCTCAGCGACGAGGAGCTGGATTTCTTTGCGGCCGCGCGGCCTTGCGGGCTCATTCTGTTCGCCCGCAACTGCGAAAGCCCCGACCAGGTCCGCGCCCTCGTGTCCGCCTTCAAGGGCGCGCTCGATACCGAAGAGGTCCTGATCCTGGTGGACCAGGAGGGCGGGCGCGTGCAGCGCCTGCGACCGCCGCATTGGCGCGAAATGCCGCCGGCGCGCTGCTATGGCCGTCTCTATGCGATTGACCGCGAGGCAGGGCTCAAAGCGGCGTTCGCTGGCGCAAGGCTGATCGCGCAGGAGCTTCATGCCCTTGGCATCAACGCCAACTGCACGCCGGTCCTGGACGTGCCGCAGCCTGGCGCTCACGAGATCATCGGCGATCGCGCCTTCTCAACCGATCCGGACGTGGTGATCGACCTTGGTCACGCCACGATGGAAGGCTGCCTCGCTGGCGGGGTCTTGCCGGTCGTGAAGCATGTGCCGGGCCATGGCCGCGCCGCTGCCGACAGCCATCTCTCCTTACCGCGCATTGACGCTGATGCGGCTGAACTGCGCGACTTGGATTTTAGGCCGTTTCGCGCGCTTCGCGACGCGCCGCTCGCCATGACGGCTCATGTTCTGCTGCCCGCCTTCGATCAGGAGCGACCGGCAAGCGTCTCGCCTATTATAATAGAGCAAGTGATTCGAAATCAGATTGGATTGAATGGCTTAGTGATGAGCGATGACATCGGCATGCAGGCCCTCGGCGGGACATTCGCCGAGCGCGCGAGCGCCGTGATCGCGGCCGGCGGCGATGTCGTGCTCCATTGCAGCGGCGAGATCTCGGAGATGCGCGACGTCGCCTCTGCCGTGCCGAAGCTGACAGGACACGCCGCGGACCGGTTCGCGCGCGCCATCGCCGCATTGCATGCTCCCGATCCCCTCGACCAGGCCGAAGCGCTGGCGTTGGTGACGGAGGCAGCCGAGGCCCGTGTCGCCGCATCCGACGAGCCCATGGGGCGCGCATGACCGCTGCAACAGATAACATTGACGAGCCCGCGCCGCGCGCCGGCGCCACCGACTGGGACGAGAGTGATCCGCGCGACGTGGCCGACGGCGACACACTCGTCGTCGATGTCGAAGGCTTCGAGGGGCCGCTCGACCTGCTGCTTGCGCTCGGCCGCACGCAAAAGGTCGATCTCGCAAAAATCTCGGTGCTCGCGCTCGCGCAGCAATATCTCGACTTCATCGCTGAGGCGCGCCGCCTGCGTCTGGAGATCGCCGCCGACTATCTCGTCATGGCGGCATGGCTCGCCTTCCTCAAGTCGAAGCTCTTGCTCCCGTCCGAGGCGAGCGAGGACGGCGAGCCGACCGGCGAGGAGCTTGCCGCGCTGCTCGCCTTTCGCTTGAAACGTCTCGACGCGATGCGCGACGCCGCCGCGCAGCTCATGACGCGCAAGCGCCTCGGCCGCGACGTGTTCCCGCGCGGCCTGCCGGAGCCCACCAAGCTCACGCGCAAGACGCTTTGGGACGCCAATGTCTACGATCTTCTGAAAGCCTACGCGCAGCAGCGCGCGCGCACCGCGACGCAGTCTTTCCACATCAAGCAGCGCACCGTGTGGTCCATCAAGGAGGCGCGCTCCGAGCTTGAGCGCATGCTCGGCATGACGCTGGACTGGGCGCCGCTCGATCAGCTTTTCGCCGAGTTTCTCGTCGAGCCGGAGCTGCGCCGCACCGCGCTCGCAAGCGGCTTCAGCGCGACGCTGGAAATGACGCGCGAGGGCACGCTTGAAATCCGGCAGAGCAAGGAGTTTGCCCCGCTCCTCGTACGCCGGCGCAACCGGGCCGCTTGAAACGAACAGCAACGATAATAAGGGACGGATTGCACATGACTGCGAACCAGCTGGACCGGGTTGCCGAACAGGCCGAAGACGAGGCGGAGACTGAGAGCCCGATGCCGCGTATGCCCTTCAAGCTTCCCTCCAATGTCATGGCCTTGCCGTCGGCGGACCGCCGCGAGAAGCTGCGCATCCTGGAAGCGCTGTTGTTCGCCGCGCCGGAGCCGATCGCCACACAGGCGCTCGCGCTGCATTTCGCCGAAGGCGAGGACGTCACCGCGCTCTTGGAGGAGCTGCAAGGCGCCTATGCCCACCGCGGCGTCAATCTCGTCCGCGTCGCCGGCAAATGGGCGTTCCGCACCGCCGACGATCTGTCCTTCCTGCTGGAGCGCCACGCCACCGAGCAGCGCCGCCTGTCGCGCGCAGCACTAGAGACGCTCGCCATCATCGCCTACCACCAGCCCGTGACCCGCGCCGAGATCGAGGAGATCCGGGGCGTCAGCACCTCCAAGGGCACCCTCGATGTGCTGCTCGAGACCGGCTGGATCAGGCTTAGGGGCCGCCGCCGGGCGCCGGGGCGTCCCGTCACCTACGGCACCACCGAGCGGTTCCTGGAGCATTTCGGCTTCGACGCCATTCAGGACTTGCCGGGCCTCGGCGAGCTGAAGGGCGCGGGCCTCCTCGATTCCACCCTGCCGCCCGGCTTCTCCATGCCGAGCCCTGACGACGGCCACCACCTCCGGGACGACGAGGAGCCGCTGGAGGACGAGCCGCCGCTCGGCGACGGCGAGGACGATGACCTGCCGGAAGAGGCGGGCGAGGGGGATGCGCCGTCCACGGACGACGACGGCGACAAGGACGATCGCGACTGATCTTCGCCGGTTGCGCTTCCAGCGGCCGAGAGCGTAGATCGTCTCGTGTTCGATTTCTTCAAATCCCGTGCCGGGCAGGGCGGCCGCGCTACGCCCCGCCGCGGCAAGGCCGCCGTCACCTTCGCCGCGCGCCTCACCTTCGAGGACGTGTCGCGGCGTTATGGGGACACGCTGGCGCTCGATCACGTCTCGATCGACGTCGCGCCGGGCGAGGTGCTCTGCCTGCTCGGTCCCTCCGGCTGCGGCAAGACCACGCTGCTGCGCATCGCGGCCGGCGTCGAGCGTCCCACCTCCGGCCGCATCCTCATCGATGATGCCGAGGTCGCAGGCCCCGACCGTTTCGTCCCGCCGGAGAAGCGCGGCGTCGGGCTCATGTTCCAGGACTTCGCGCTCTTCCCCCACCTCACCATTCTCGACAACGTCGCCTACGGCCTGAAGTCGCTCACCCGCAGTGAGGCCAAGGCGGAAGCCTTCGCCAGTCTGGAGCGTGTGGGCCTCTCCCACTATGCCGGTTCCTACCCCCATATTCTGTCCGGCGGCGAGCAGCAGCGCGTCGCGCTCGCGCGCGCCATCGCGCCCCGGCCCAGCGTTCTTCTCATGGACGAGCCGTTCTCCGGCCTCGACACGCGGCTGCGCGAGCGCATGCGCGAGGAGACGCTCGCGATTCTGCACGAGACCCGCGCCACCTGCATCGTCGTCACCCACGATGCCGAGGAGGCCATGCGCATGGGCGATCGTGTCGCCTTGATGCGCAAGGGCCGGCTCCTCCAGATCGGCAAAGCCCTCGACCTCTACCGTGCGCCCAAGGACATCTTCGCCGCGCGGACCTTCTCCGACTTGAACGAGTTGCCTGCGCGCGTGGAGCGAGGGCAGGCCTCGACGCCGCTCGGCACCTTCGCCGCCAACGGTGTTGCCGACGGCGCCGCTGCCATCGTCTGCGTGCGTCAGCGCGGCGTTCGCTTTCTGCCCGCGGGTGAGGGGGTTGCCGCGCGCGTCCTCGATTCGCGCTTTCTCGGCGACATCGCCCTTGTCGAGCTTGCCGTCGAGGGTCTCGATGCGCCGATCCTCGCCCGCGTGCGCGAGAGCGACGTGCCGCCGCAAGGCACGGAGATCAGCGTGCGCGTGGATGAAAGAGCGGTCCTCGTCTTCCCCGCCGACAACGGCAACGGCCAGTCCGTGGCGGCCGCGGCCTCCATGCCGGCATAGACGGCCGGCCCCGGCTTGCGGGCGCGCGGTCTTTGCTGCCATAGTGCCCGCGAACAAGGGAGGCCCGCGCGCCCGCGGGTTTAGAGACGCTCATGGGACTGGCGAGCTGGTGGCACATCCTCATCGTGCTGGTGCTGTTCGTGCTCCTGTTCGGCCGCGGCAAGATTTCCGAGCTGATGGGCGACGTGGCGCAGGGCATCAAGAGCTTCAAGAAGGGCATCTCCGACGAGGACGAGCCGGAGCCGGCGAGTTCCCGCGCCAAGCCTAAGCTGATCGAGCATGAAACGGCGAAGGCGCCCGCGCGGCGCGCCAAGCAGCCGGTCCGCGCCAAGACCGCCCGCGCGAAGACGACGCGCAAGTCCAGGGCTTAAGGCTGCTGCGGGCTAGCGCTCGACGCTACAGCCGGCGTCCACTAAAGCACCCTTAATGTTCAACATCGGCTGGTCCGAGCTTCTTCTGATCGCGGTCGTCGCCATCATCGTGGTGGGCCCCAAGGAGCTGCCGCGCCTGATGCGCACCTTCGGCCATTACGCCGGCAAGCTCCGTCGCGCCGCCGCCGATTTCCAGCGCCAGTTCGAAGACGCGATGCAGGAGAGCGAGCTCGACGAGATGCGCAAAGCCCTCGATGAGGTCCGCACCACCGCCGCGTCGATCCACACCAATACGCCGATGGATCGTCCGCTGATGCTTCCGGAGCCTTCCCCGCCGCCGCAAGAAACGGCCTTGGCGGGCGCCGCGAAGCCCAAGCCAGCGTCACGCAAGACCGCGCCGCGTAAAGTCGCCGCGCGCAAGGCGCCGCGTAAGGTCGCGAAGAAGGCCGCCGCGCGGAAGGAGCCGAAGCGGTGACCCACGACGATATCGACGCCAGCCGCGCGCCGCTCATGGAGCATCTGGTCGAGCTTCGCCGCCGGCTCATCTGGTCCGTGCTTGCTGTCGCTGTCGCCTTCGCGGTCTGCTTCTGGTTCGCAAAGCCGATCTATAATCTTCTCGTCTGGCCGTATCGTCTGGCGGTCGGCGTCGATACGCCGATCGAGATGATCTACACGGCCCCGCAGGAATTCTTCTTCACGCAGGTGAAGCTCGCGCTGTTCGGCGCCATCTTTCTCGCGTTCCCCGTGCTCGCCTCGCAGATCTACATGTTCGTGGCGCCGGGACTTTATCGCAACGAGCGCAAGGCGTTCCTGCCGTTCCTGGCCGCAACGCCAATCCTGTTCCTGCTCGGCGCGGCGGTCGTCTACTTCATCGCGATGCCGCTCGCGATGTCGTTCTTCCTGTCCATGCAGCAGACCGGCGACAGCACCGTGCAGATCCACCTCACCGCGCGGGTGAGCGAGTATCTAAGTCTCATCATGACGCTCATCCTTGGCTTCGGTATCTGCTTTCAATTGCCGGTCTTGCTCACCCTTCTCGCGCGGGCCGGCTTCATCACCGCCGCCGGCCTGAAGAAATACCGCCGCCACGCCATCCTCGGCGTGTTCGTGGTCGCGGCCGTGCTCACGCCGCCGGATCCCATCAGCCAGATCGCCTTGGCGCTACCGACCATCCTTCTCTACGAGGCGTCGATCTTCGCCGTGCGCATGGCGGAGAAGAAGCACGCTGCCTCGCAGCCGCAGGCGCAGGCTGCGTCGCCCGCGCGCAAATCGGGCTGACCGTGCCGTGTGACGTCCATGCTTGATACAAAGACGCTGCTGTTGCTGACATTGGTGTGGGCCGTCGCGTCTTACGTGGTCGTGCCCCGCCTGTGGGTGCTCTATTTCCGCCGCCACCCGCTTTTTGTCCCTGCGGCGCGGCTCACGCGGACCGGCGACGGACATCCTGGCGACCCCGTGAATATCGCCCTTGTCGGAAGCGACGCTGAGATCGTGCGTGGCCTGACCGCGGCTGGCTGGTTTCCGGCAGACCCGATCACGCTTGCCAGCAGCGTGCGGATCTGTGCCGATACCGTCTTTCGCCGCCCCGACGACGATGCGCCGGTCAGCAACCTGTTCTTGTTCGGGCGGAAGCAGGACCTCGCATTCGAACAGCCGTTGGCGGGAGGTCCAGGCCGGCGGCACCATGTCCGCCTCTGGCAGTGGGACCAACTATACAAAGGCCGCCCCGGCTGGTTTGGGGCCGTGACCTATGATGCGCGGGTGGGCTTCAGCCGCACGACGGGACAGGTGACCCACCACATCGCGCCCGATATCGATGCGGAGCGCGACCACCTCGTGGACGAGTTGCAGCGTGCCGCTGTGGTGGAATCCGTCGCGTGGAAGGACGGCTTCCACGCCGATCTTCAGGGCCGTAACGGTGGCGGCGATCCCTGGCATACCGACGGCCGGCTCGCGATCGTCTCCTTACGCCAACCCGTTTGATCCGCTGTCCGCTTCTCTTGCGTCGAAGAGCCTGCCGCCGGTGGGTTGAAACCACGGCGATTTTCGGGCGTTAGCCCGTCAGGCTGCGCTGCGGCCGCGACCTATTCAGACTATCGTTTCAGGAGGGCACGATGAGTTACGTCCGCTTCGGCGCGATGATCGTCACCTCGACGATCGTGATGTTCATTCTCATGTATTTGAACACTTATGCTCTTGAGCACGTCTATTTCAGCGAGACTCGGGCCTACATGGCGCTCGTCATGGGCGCGACCATGGCCGTCATCATGCTCGCGTTCATGCTCGGCATGTACAAAAACACGGCGCTGAATATTGCGATTTTCGTCGGCAGCATCCTCGTGTTCGCCGGCGCGCTCTATCTGGTGCGCAGCCAAGTCACGGTGGATCAGGTGTCCTACATGAAGGCGATGATCCCGCACCATTCCATCGCGATCATGACGAGCGAGCGCGCCGATATCCGCGATCCG
>DASQLK010000211.1:0-7980 GCA_035630055.1 Methyloceanibacter sp.
GGGCGCGTCGCGCTTATGGCGGTGGTGCAGCTCCAAAATTTCGATGTCGAACTCCGGACCAAGAACCTTGGCGACCTGTTCCGTCAGGGCGGCCAGAAGATTGACGCCCATGCTCATATTGCCGGCCTTGACGATGACCGCGTGGCGCGCCGCAGCGTCGAGCTTTTCAAGGTCCGAAGCTGAGAAGCCTGTGGTGCCGATGACATGGACGAGCCGAGCCTGAGCCGAGAGGGCCGCATAGGTGACGGTCGATTGCGGCGAGGTGAAGTCGAGAACGCCATCGACATGGGCGAAGAGGGGCAGGGGGTCGTCGGTGATGGGAACGCCGACCGGCTCGAGGCCCGCAACCTCGCCAACGTCGCGGCCGAGGGAGGGCGCGCCTTTGGCTTCCAGGGCGCCGGCGATGACGCAGCCCGGCGTCTCACTAAGGACACGGGTCAAGGCCTGGCCCATGCGCCCGGCGGCACCAAGCACGGCGATCTTCATGTCACTCATCTTGGCAACCACGAGGCAGTGCGAGGCGGGAAACAGCCCTGATAATGGACCGCAACCGTAAACGGACTTCTAGGACGGAGGTCGAAAGCTCACAAGCCCCGCGAATCCTCTTGGGGCGACCGGCGCCGCGGCCTCAAGGGCGCTTGTAACCGGTGACCATGGAACGGACGAGGTTCTCACGGTAGACGACGCTTGCGTAGATCACCGCCAGGATATGCACCGCCACAAAACCGAGCGTCACGTTGGCGAGAAGCTCGTGCGCGTCCTCCAGGTTTTCGGCCGTCGCTCCGCTCACGATGCCCGCGAGAGGGCCCGCCTGCTCCTCACCGCCGTAGACGATGAGCCCGGTCACGACCGTCGCGGAAACAAGGAGCAGAAGGAGGACGACCATTGCGCCGCCGCCCGGGCTATGGCCGAGATGACGCTCGCCTCGGAACAGCAGCATGTCACGGATGTAGCGAATGGAAGTGCTCGGGCCCGACACGAAATCGGAGAAGCGCGCGTAGCGCGGGCCGGTAAAGCCCCAGACGAGCCGCGCCAGGATCAGTCCGCCGACGATGTAGCCGGCCCAGACGTGAACATCGAGGAGGTCATCCTCGGTCAGATACGCGACAGCGAAGGCCGCCACCAAGCCCCAGTGGAAGATCCGCACGAACGGGTCCCAGACATAAGCTTGCGGAATAGGGGTCATGATCGGAAGGATAACACGCGAAAGGCATCTGCCCTTTGAGTCAGATCAAAGCGACGCCTAGGCGACGAGAGGGCGATCGATGGGGCGCGGGGCCTCTTCCTCATGCACCTCGGTCGCAGGCTTGCCGTAGTAGAAGCCTTGCACCTGATCGCAACCCCACTCGCGCAGCATCGCCGCCTGGCCCTCGTTCTCGACGCCCTCGGCGGTGATGGTCACTTTCAGGGACTGGCCGAGACCGACGATGGAGGAGACGATGGCGCTCGTCTGCGGGCTCGTGCCGAGTGTGTCGATGAAGGAACGATCGATCTTGATCTTGCTGACGGGAAAGCGCGTCAGGTAGCTGAGGCTGGAATAGCCGGTGCCGAAATCGTCCATGGCGATGGAGACGCCCATCTGATCGATGCGGGTCAAGACGTCGACCACGGCTTCGGTGTTCTGCAGGAGGACGCCCTCGGTGATCTCAAGCTCGAGGCGACGCGGATCAAGCCCGGTCTCGTCGAGAACCTTCCGCACGAGGCCGACCACATCCTGGGTCTTGAATTGCGCGGGGGAGAGATTGACGGCAAGGGTCGTGTCCGCCGGCCAAGTCGTTGCGTAGGAACATGCCGTGCGCAAGATCCACTCGCCGAGAGAGGCGATGAGGCCCGTCTCTTCGGCAATCGGCAGGAAGACGGAAGGCGAAATCTCGCCGTCGCTGGGGTGCCACCAACGCACGAGCGCCTCGTAACCGGTGAGCCGGCCCGACTCCAAATCGAACTGCGGCTGATAGTCGATATAGAGCTGGTTCTTGCGGAGCGCGGCGCGAAGGTCCGCTTCCAGGCGGCGGCGCTTCTGCAAGGCGGCGTCCATGGCTGGCTCGAAAAAGCGGAATGTGTTGCGACCGTCCTCCTTGGCCCGATAGAGCGCGAGGTCGGCGTTCTTCATCAGGGTCTCGACGGGCTCGCCATCGATGGGGCCGAGCGCGATGCCGATGCTCGCCGAGGTCGTAACTTCATGACCGTTGCAGCGGTAGCTTTCAGCGAGAGCGGTGCAGACGCGGCGCGCTAGCCGCATGGCATCCTCCGGCGCATCGATATCCTCGGCGACGATGGCGAATTCATCACCGCCGAGCCGGCCGACGACATCGGTCTCGCGCACGTTTTCCTTCAGCCGCGCGGAGACCTCTTCGAGCAGCGCATCGCCCGCGGCGTGACCGAGCGTATCGTTGATGTGCTTGAAGCGGTCGAGGTCGAGACCGAACACCGCCATGAGGCGGCCGTGCCGCTTGGCGCGCGCGACGGCGCGATCGAGATGCTGGCGGAACTGCACGCGGTTCGGCAGGCCGGTCAGCGCGTCGTGCAGGGCGAGATAGCGGATCTGATCTTCTGCCAGCCAGCGCTCGCGGATGCGCCGCGACGCGATCGCCGCCGGCACGGAGAAACCCATGACGATAAGGAGGCTGGTGGTGAACGTGACGACGGTCAACGCGACATTGGTGAGGGCCGCGGCCCCGGCCTGATCGACCGTGAATGCATAGACGCGATCGACCGCATTGCCCGCCATCACGGGCACGAAAGCCACGCTCGTGGCCGACTCTCCCGGGAGGGAAACGATCTCTACGGATTTTTGCGTGACGGCATTCGCGAATGCGTCGGAAATCTCCGTCTGCGCGAACAGCGCCGGGAGCTTGTTGGCCGGAAGGTCGCCAGCGACCGCGAGGGGCTCACGCTGCGGGTTCAGGACCGCGAAGCCTTCTAGCTGACTCACGAATTCGGTGCGTTGCTCGGCGCCATGACCCAGGAACCAATCGATGCCAATGCCGCCGATCAAACCAGGCGCATTGCTGCCGATACTTGCGCCGGCGGGAAGCGTCAGAGGGGACGCAGCGCGGAAGCTGTCAGGCTGAAGCACTTGCACCTTCCGATCAAGAACGGTCGGGTCGACCGAGGTGGGGGAGGCGAGGTCCTTCTCGATCTGCGCGCTCCAACTCATCGCGGCGTCGCGGGCATCCTTGCCGAGAGCGAAGTCGATCGCGGAGCGCCCAGAGACGACGCCCGCGACTACGGTGAGGAGACCGAGAATGACCAGGCCGGCCATCACCAGCCGATCACGCGCACCCAGATCGTTCATGCAAGCAGCTCCCGTACCCTGGTCAGGAGCCGATTCATAGGCACGGGGCGTTAAGGTGTAACCAACGTAAGCGGTAAATGGCGCGTTAAGGTTTTAGGACCAAGCAAACGCAACCTTGCGAAGGGTGACCTTGCCGAAGGCCTCGCTCCCTTCGGCGACAGGCTTGCCGCCCAAGCGCGCATAGAAATTGCAGGCGGCATCGTTGTCGGCGAGCGCCCAAATCAGAAGACCGTTGAGGCGCAGTTCGGTCAGCCGCCGGCGAGCGGCCTTGAACAACATGCCGCCAAGGCCGAGACCCTGATAGACGGGATGCAGATAGAGCTCGAAGATCTCGCCCTGAAACGGCGAGCGACCGTACCGGCTGCGGCCAAATGTGACGTAGCCCGCAACCTCACCGTCGAAGTCCAGCACGAGCAGGGGGCTGCGGCCACGGATCGTGTCCTTCCACCAGGAAAGACCGCGGCGCGAGAGCATGCGTTGCAAGGAGAGATGGGGGATGATGCCCTGATACGAGCCTTGCCAGGCATCGGCGTAGACAGCGCAGAGCGCTTCGGCGTCCTTGGTGCGAGGCGGCCTGATATGGGCGACATCGACGGTCATGGAGCAAGCCTAGCGCAGACAATGCGCGCAGGGCAAAGCCATCTCGCGGTTATCCAGATGGGCGGCGCAAAAATCTTAGTGGGGTGTGGCGGTCAGGCGACTTCGGCGTCGGCGCGCTGACGTTCCGCCTTCTTGCGCTCGTTCGGGTCGAGGTGGCGCTTGCGAAGCCGGATCGACTTCGGCGTGATCTCCACAAGCTCGTCGTCTTGGATGTAGGCGAGCGCGCGTTCGAGCACCATGCGCAGCGGGGGCGTGAGGCGGACCGCCTCGTCCTTGGAGGTGGTGCGGATGTTGGTGAGCTTCTTGCCCTTGAGGACATTGACCTCGAGGTCGTTGTCACGCGTATGCTCGCCGACAATCATGCCGCGATAAACCCGCGTGCCGGGGTCGATCATCATCGGTCCACGATCTTCGAGATTCCAGAGCGCGTAGGCGACGGCCTCGCCAGCATCGGTGGAGATGAGAACGCCGTTGCGGCGGCCCTGAATGTTGCCCTTGTGCGGCGCATAGTCATGAAAGAGGCGGTTCATGATGGCGGTGCCGCGGGTATCGGTGAGAAGCTCCCCCTGATAGCCGATCAGGCCGCGGGTCGGCGCGTAGAACACGAGGCGCTGACGCCCGCCGCCGGAAGGGCGCATCTCGACGAGCTCGCCTTTCCGCTCGGAGAGCTTTTGCACGACGATGCCGGAATGCTCCTCGTCGAGATCGATGACGACCTCCTCGATCGGCTCCATGAGGACACCGTTCTCGCGCTTCAACAGCACGCGGGGACGCGAGACGGAGAGCTCGAAGCCTTCGCGGCGCATGGTCTCGATGAGAATGCCGAGCTGCAGCTCGCCGCGGCCGGCGACCTCCATGGAATCCTTTTCCTCCGATTCCGTGACGCGAAGCGCGACATTGCCCTCGCCCTCGCGGAGGAGACGGTCACGGATCATGCGGCTCGTGACCTTATCGCCCTCGGTGCCCGCAAGCGGCGAGTCGTTGACGCGGAATGTCATGGACAACGTCGGCGGATCGATCGGCTGCGCCGGCAAAGGCTCATTGACCTCAGGCGCGCAGATCGTGTGCGCGACGGTGGCGTTGGGCAGGCCGGCGAGGGAGACAATGTCGCCGGCGGAGGCCTCGTCGAGGGCGACGCGCTCCAGACCGCGGAAGGCGAGAACCTTGGAGACGCGGCCCTGCTCCACGAGCTTGCCGTCGTGGCTCAGCACTTTCACGTTCTGATTGGGCGCAATGGTGCCGGACGTGATGCGGCCGGTCACGATGCGGCCGAGATAGGGATTGGCTTCGAGGATGGTGCCGAGGAGGCGGAACGGACCCTCTTCTATCGTCGGCGCAGGAACGTGTTCGACGATGAGGTCGAAGAGCGGGCGCATGCCGGCGTCCTTCGGACCTTCGGCGCTCTCCGCCATCCAGCCTTCCTTGGCCGAGCCGTAGAGGATGGGAAAGTCGAGCTGCTCATCGGTCGCGTCGAGGGCGGCGAAGAGATCGAAGACCTCGTTCACGACCTCGGCGGCGCGCGCATCCGGCCGGTCGACCTTGTTGATGACGACGATGGGCTTGAGGCCCATCTTCAGGGCCTTGGAGACGACGAATTTCGTCTGCGGCAGCGGGCCCTCGGCGGCGTCGACGAGAACAAGCGCACCGTCAACCATATGCAGGATGCGCTCGACCTCGCCGCCGAAATCGGCGTGGCCCGGCGTGTCGACGATATTGATGCGCGTGTCGTCCCAGACGATCGAGGTCGCCTTGGCAAGGATGGTGATGCCGCGTTCGCGCTCGAGGTCGTTTGAGTCCATCGCGCGCTCGGCGACGCGCTGGTTCTCGCGGAAGGAGCCTGACTGCTGCAAGAGGCGGTCAACGAGCGTGGTTTTCCCATGATCGACATGGGCGATGATGGCGATGTTACGGAGATTCATAAGAGACTTCGGTTCGGCGCCGTAGGGCGGCTTGTTATGGTGCGGCGCAATATAGCCATTTCCGCCGCGATCACAATGGTCGCGGCCGGCACCGAACGGCGGCCGCTCCTCTGCGTTAATGCCCTATGAGCGACATGCAGGAAGCGCGGGTCTGGGACATCGTCGAGAAGGCGTTTATCTGCATGATGGTGACGCGCTTTGAGGGCGGCATGCGCGCGCGGCCGTTGGAAGCGCGGCCGGACCGCGATGAAGGCGTGATCTGGTTCCTGACCGATATTCGCGGGCTGAAAGACGACGAGGTCGAGGAAGACCCGCATGTCTGCCTCACCTTCGTCTATCAGAAGGAGAAGGTGTATCTCTCCATCACGGGAGAGGCGTCCGTGCATCGCGACACGGACCGCGCCCGCGCACTTTGGAACGAAGAGCAGAACGTCTGGTGGCCGGGCGGTCCGGACGATCCGAATGTGCGGGTGATCCGGTTCGAGCCGCATCGCGCCGATATGTGGGACGGGCCGGCAAGCTCCGCCGTCGCGAGCTTCGAGTTTGCGAAGGCGCGCCTCACCGGCAAGAAGCCCAATCTCGGTGAGAACCGCAAAGTCACGCTGGACATGGACTAGAGCGGCCGCTCTACCTTCACATCCCTCGTCCCGCCCTTTTTGATGTGCGCTGCGCGGAGGTAGTCATTGCCGCCCCCGTAAGAATGCGGAAACCTCTCACGGCATAGATGGAGGCGAGCCATGACGGGACTATCGCGCCGTGAACTGATCGGAGGCGTGGCTGTGAGTGGATTTGTCGTAAGTGCCGCAAGCGCTGCCGAAACTGAGCAGCCGCCCTTTGGGCCCGCGCCGCCGCCGCTGGCGGGCGCCGATCTCCCATCTTTCCGCTTTCCGCTCGGCGCGCAGCCGACCCACCAGTTCGACGGCGGCACAGCAAAGGAAGCGACGGTCGAGCAGTTCCCGGTCTCGGAGAAGCTTGCCGGCGTCTACATGACGCTGGAGCCGGGCGCCTTACGCGAATTGCATTGGCACGCCAACGCCGCGGAATGGGCCTATGTGCTCGATGGGCGCTGCCGCGTCACGACGATCGATCCCAACAACCAATGCGAAATCGTGGATTTCGGGCCTGGCGACGTGTGGTACTTCCCGCGTGGCCACGGGCATTCGATCCAAGGTATCGGGCCGGGCACTTGCACCTTCATCCTCGTCTTCGACAACGGCTATTTCTCCGAATTCGGCACGTTCTCGATCAGCGACTGGGTGGGACATACCCCGCCTGAGGTTCTCGCGCGCAATTTCGGCGTGCCAGCCGCGACGTTCGCGAATTTTCCGAAGAAGGAAGTCTACATCGCGACCGGGCCGGTACCCCCGCCCCTGCCGGCCGACCCCGCACCGGGCACGCGCAACGCGCCCGCACTTACGCACCGCTACCAATTGCATGCCGCGAAGCCCGATATGTTCGCGGGCGGCACGATGCGCACCGTGTCGGAGCGGGAGTTCCCCATCTCCACGACGATGACCGGCGCAATGCTCACGATCAAACCCGGGGGATTGCGCGAGCTGCACTGGCATCCGAACGCGGCGGAGTGGCAGTTCTATGTGAAGGGCAGCGCACGCATGACGGTGTTCGGGAGCCACGGGCGCGCGCGGACGGACGAATTTGCGGTCGGCGATGTCGGCTATGTGCCGCAAGGCTATGGCCATTACATCGAGAACACCGGCAGCGAGGACATGGAGGTCGTGCTCGTGCTCAACAACGGCACCTATGAGGCGGTCTCGATCACCGGCTGGATGGCGGCGAACCCCGATCTCCTGCTCGCCACGAACTTCAAGGTGCCGGAAAGCGTCTTCGCCAAATTCCCGCAAGATGCCGCGGTGATGCCCGAGTAAATCCTATTCGCTTAGGAACGCGAGCGCGTCTTGCGCGAGCTCACGCGTCAGGTCGCCCGCCCCGATGCCGCGGGGCAGCTTGGCGGCCTGCCCGGACCAAAGCGGCGAAAAATCCGTAGAGCCCGCGGCCTCAGCCTTGGCGCGCAATGGCGCGATCGCGGGCCTTCCAAGCGGGAAGGCAGGGGCGGCAGCATCGAGCGGTCCTTGCTCGCGCATGAAGCGGTTGACGACACCGCGCGCAGGGCGTCCCGTCAGCACATTCGTGATGGCGGTCTCGCGG
>DASQLK010000212.1:0-10608 GCA_035630055.1 Methyloceanibacter sp.
TTGCCGGACAGCTCGCGGTAGCGCTGCGCCTGCCGCGCCTGCCGCTTCAGGGCAGCAAGCTGGCTGCTCAGTTCGCCGATCAGGTCGCCAAGCCGTGTAAGATTGCTTTCCGTCGCCTTGAGGCGCAGCTCCGCCTCATGCCTGCGGCTATGCAGGCCCGCGATGCCGGCGGCATCTTCCAGAACGCGGCGGCGCTCCTGCGGCGCGGCGTTGATGATCTCGCCGATGCGGCCCTGCTGCACGAGCGCCGGCGACCGCGCGCCGGTCGCCGCATCCTCGAACAGGAGGCGCACGTCGCGCGCGCGCACGTCTCTGCCATTGACCTTGTAGGCGGAGCCGGCCTCGCGCTCGATGCGGCGCGTCACCTCCAGCGTGTCGCTGTCGTTGAACTCCGACGGCGCGGTGCGCGCACTGTTGTCGACGAAGATCGTCACTTCGGCGCTGTTCCGTGCCGGCCGCACCTCGGAGCCGGAGAAGATCACGTCCTCCATGCTGGAGCCGCGCATGCTCTTGTAGGATGTCTCGCCCATGACCCAGCGCAGCGCTTCCAGGAGGTTCGACTTGCCGCAGCCGTTCGGGCCGACGACGCCGGTCAGCCCGTGCTCGACCACGAGCTCGGTCGGCTCGACGAAGGACTTGAATCCGAGAAGGCGGAGGCGAGTGATTTTCACGAGTGGTGGCCCTTGAAATTAATGAGCGAGGCGCGGAAACGCCGATGACGCGGTTGAACCGATCACGATGCCTGCGGCGCGAGCATCGCCTTGATCTGCTCGTAGGTGACGGTGCCTTGCGCCTTTTGCCCGTTGATGAAGAGGGTCGGCGTGCCGATGACGCCGAATTTCCGCCCCCGCTGCTTCACCTCGTTCAGACCGTCGATAATGGTTTGATTCGATAGGCATTTGTCAAACGTCTCGCGGCTCATCCCCCCAGCCTTGGCCACCTGAAAAATGGCGTCTTCGCGCACGTCCTGGCTCACCCATTCCGGCTGCCGCGCCAGGAATTGCTCGGTGTAATAGAGGTTCTTTTCCGCCGGTCCACAGCGCGTGATGATCGCCGCCGTCCCCGCCGAGCGCCCGATCGGGAACTCGCGGAGGATGTAGCGCACCTTGCCGGTGTCGATGAGCTCGCGCTTCACCCGCGGGAACACGTCGCGATGATAGGCGCGGCAATGCGGGCAGGTGAGCGAGGCGTATTCGATGATGGTGACGGGCGCCGACGCCTTGCCGATCACCCGATCGCCGAGCGGCCCTTCCTGCAACAGTTCTTCCTTGGCCGGGACGTTCAGCGCCTTGGTGTCCGCGCTGCCGACCGCGCCGCCACCGCATGCGGCAACCCCGCAAGCGGTGGCCAGCAATATCGACGCTGTCAGCAGGCGCAGCTTCATGCCTAGGGGCTGGGCTCTGGGGTCTCCGTCTCGCCGGCCGGCGGCGTCGCCGCGGGCCTGCCTTCGATCGCGGCCTCGAAGTCGGCGAGCTTGTGGTCGCCCTGCATGCGCTTGCCGTTGACGAAGAAGCTCGGCGTGGAATCGACGCCGAACTTCTCATGGCCGCGCTGGCGCACCTCGACGATTTTTCCGAACAGCTCCTTGTCGGCGAGACATTTGTCGAACTGCTCCTGAGAAATTCCGGCCTGCTTGGCGATGAGAAGGAGCTTGTCCTTGGCGTCCGTGCCCGGCACCGCCCAGGTCTTCTGCGTCTCGAACAACGCGCCGACCATCGGGAAATAGCGGTCGTCGCCCGCGCAGCGCGCCAGCATGAAGGCGGCGACGGCGAGATTGTCCAACGGGAACTCGCGGAAGACGAAGCGGACCTTGCCGGTGTCGACATACTTCGTCTTCAGCTCGGGAAACACATCCGTGTGGAAGCTCGCGCAATGGCCGCAGGTCGCGGATGCATATTCCACGATGGTGTTCGGCGCGTCGGCATTGCCGATAGCCATCTCCGGTAGCGGGCCTTTCTGCATCAGATCGGTGACGTTCACTTCCGTGACCTTCTCACCGCTGGTTGCAGCTGTCTCGCCGGAGCCGCGGTAATAGACCACGCCGGCGATGATCGTCGCGACGACCACGGCCGCGATGATATAAAGGGCGGTATTGTTTTTCTTGGCGTCTGGCTGTGGTTGGCTCACGCTCGTAACTCCGGCTGTCCTGGCTGCGCTTGGCCCCCATGGGTCGGCGCTACAATCGTTGCAGACAGCGCTAAAGGCAAGGGGGCCGCGTTCAACCCTTTGTGCGGCTGGCCGAGCCGCCGAGCCGCATCAGCGCCCGCCTTAAGCCCTCGTCGCCGATCTCGGTTTGGGGCGGCAATGAAGCCTCGACGAGTGGCGTTGGGGCCGGCGGGTTCCCCCGCTTCGTCTTGGCGACGGGGGCCTGCAAAATCCGCATTTCCGTCACGGCGCGATAGCCGAAATAGACGTTCACGCGCTCCAAGATCTGGTCCGCGCAATGCTGCAGCTCGATGGCGCGCGGGCCGTCCACCCGCAAGGTGAGCGTAGCCCCTTCCGGCCGATGCCTCTTGGCATCGCTGTCTTCCTGCCGCCGCGGCCAGACGATCTTGTCGGGGAGGGTGAAGGACGCAAGTTCCGCGCCCACGATCGCGGGCCAGGCGCTGAGCAGCGCCGTAGTGGTGAAACCACGCTCGCGCGCCACCGGATCGAGGATGCGCGCCATATAGGACCCGACGGCACGCGCCCCCCAGGCGGGCTTGCGCGAAGTTTTGCCGTTCTGGTCGGTCATCGCCGCATCTTTCCGTGGAGCGGGAAGGGCCCGCCCTTGCTTCCCTTGACGGGAGCTTACACCATCGCTCGCGTCGAGACGTGGGCGGAGTTGCGATGAGACCGGGGCTGAAGCCTGAGGCCGGGAACCTGTACGGAACGGCGGGCAAATTGCTTGCCTGGTATGACCGCGAGCGAAGGCACCTGCCTTGGCGTGCGGCGCCCGGCATGGCGGCCGACCCCTACCGGGTCTGGCTGAGCGAGATCATGCTGCAGCAGACGACCGTGAAGGCGGTCATCCCCCGCTACGCGCTGTTCCTGAAACGTTGGCCGCACGTGACGGCGCTGGCGGGGGCCGAATTAGGCGAGGTTCTCGCCGCGTGGGCCGGCCTCGGCTACTACGCCCGCGCCCGCAATCTCCACGCCTGCGCCCGCGCCGTCGTGGACGTCCATGGCGGCGCGTTTCCCGCCGACGTGGCCGCCTTGCGCCAATTGCCGGGCGTCGGCGACTACACCGCGGCGGCCATCGCTGCGATCGCGTTCCAAATCCCTGCAACGCCCGTCGACGGCAATGTCGAGCGGGTCGTCGCGCGGCTATTCGCGGTCATGACGCCGCTGCCCGAAGCCAAAGCGGAAATCCGCTCCCTCGCCGCGACCCTGACCCCGGATCAGCGTCCCGGCGATTACGTGCAGGCGATGATGGATCTCGGCGCGATGATCTGCACGCCGCGCCGCCCGGCTTGCGGCCTTTGCCCCCTCCGTCCCGACTGTCGCGCCTATGCCGAAGGCCTTGCCGATGTCTTGCCCTATCGCGCCGAGAAGGGTGTACGGCCAGTTCGCCGCGGCACCGCCTTTGTGGCCGTACGCGAGGACGGCGCGGTGCTGTTGCGCGAGCGGCCGCTCAAAGGCCTGCTTGGCGGAATGCTCGAAGTCCCGGCAACGCCTTGGGCCGATGGCGATGCGACGGGTACGAATGCCGACGCTTATCGGCCGATCGCCGCGGATTGGAATGAAGTTAGCGGTGTGGTGGAACACACCTTCACCCATTTCCATCTCGAGCTCGCCGTACAACGCGCCGATGCCTGTTTCGCACCGATCCTGGATGCAGCAGCAGCGCCCGAGCGCTGCCGTTGGCTGCCGCGCCGCGATTTGGCGGCGGCCGCGCTCCCGAGTGTGATGAAGAAAATTCTCAGCCACGCATTCGCAGCCGGCGACCGGCGGACGTGCTTCGAGGCTAGCTCGCCAGCTGTCGCCGCGCCTCGTCGCGCAAAGCGTCGATTGGCTTGAGGCTGCCTTCAGCTTCATAATGCCAGAAGGTCCAGCCGTTGCAGGCGCTCGCGCCCTGCACATGCGCGCCGATCTTGTGGATCGAGCCGGTGGCGCCGGCGCAGGCGATCGAGCCGTCGGCCCGCACCAGCGCCTCGTGACGAGCGGCGGGATCGTAGAGCGCGGCCCCAGGAGAGATGAGACCGAGCTCTACGAGTGCCCCGAAGGGAACACGCTGTTCCCCCCGCTTCCCTTTCGCGACCTCTAGCGCTTCCGCATCCAGTCGCTTGACGGCATCGATGCGCGCCTCAGCCGCGGCGGCGTAGGCGGGATCGCGTTCGATGCCGATAAAATTCCGTCCGAGCCGCTTGGCCGCGGCCGCGGTGGTGCCCGAGCCGAGAAAGGGATCGAGCACGACGTCGCCCGCGTTGCTGGCGGCGAGGATCACGCGATGCAGCAGCGCTTCCGGCTTCTGGGTCGGGTGCGTCTTGCGGCCGGTCGCTTCCTTGAGGCGCTCGGCGCCAGAGCAGATCGGAAACAGCCAGTCCGAGCGCATCTGCAAATCTTCGTTGAGGGCCTTCATGGAGTCGTAGTTGAAGGTGTAGCGCGCCTTCGGTCCCGTCGACGCCCAGATCATGGTTTCGTGCGCGTTGGTGAAACGGCGGCCGCGAAAGTTCGGCATGGGATTCGTCTTGCGCCAGATCACGTCGTTGAGGACCCAGAAGCCGAGGTCCTGCATGATGGCGCCGACGCGGAAGATGTTATGATAGCTGCCGATCACCCAGAGGCTGCCCTCCGGCTTCAGGGCCCGACGGCACTCCGTCAGCCAGGCGCGCGTGAAAGCGTCGTAGGCCTCGAAGCTCGCGAACTTGTCCCAGTCGTTGTCCACACCGTCGACCCGGCTGTTGTCGGGCCGCAAGAGCTCGCTGTTGAGCTGGAGATTGTAGGGCGGATCGGCGAAAACGAGATCGATGCTGGCTTCCGGCAGCTGCGATAGCGCCTCGACGCAGTCGCCGACGACGATCTTGTTCAGCGGAAGCTTGGCTCCGCCGTGTCCCCCTACAGCCATCACACCACTCGATACGCGTTACTATTACGAGGCGCCTCACGGGCGCGTTGAAGTGCATGCTGACGGGTTAGGGTAAAGGCGGCCTTAACTTGCGAGAGGCATGAAAACTGGTGACGGTTATGGCGCGAAGGCGGAGAGAAGCATGGCTCGCAAAGACATCGTCTTGATCCACGGGGCCAATTGCGGCGCATGGTGCTTCGAGAAGATCCAGCCCGTCTTCGCCGACGCCGGCTGGACCTGTCACGCGCCCGACCTTCCCGGACATGGCGCAGACGCGGCAGAGCGAGACGCGGTGAAGGGCCTCGGCATGGCCGACTACCGGATGGCTCTGGATCGCCTCTTGAGCCGATTCGCAACGCCACCGGTTCTGCTCGGGCATTCCATGGGAGCGGTCCTCGCGCAGCAATTGGCGGCGGAGGGGCGCGCCCGCGCTCTCGTTCTTCTCAGTCCCGCGCCGCGTGCCGGCATCTTGCCGACGACCGACGGTGAAAAGAAGCTCTGCACCGACTTGATGTCGATCGGGCCGTTTTGGTCGCGGGCGTTGCCGCCGGACTTCGAACTCGCCTGTTACTACTCGCTCAATCGCATTCCTGGAGGGGAACAGAGCGCCATCTTCGAACGCTTCGTCCCGGAGTCCGGCCGCGCTCTATTCGAGCTGTTCTTCTGGATGTTCGACAAGGAGCAAGCGACGAAGGTCGATGTCTCCGCAGTGCGCTGCCCCGTCTATTGTCTGTCCGGCACGGACGACAATCTCGTCTCTATCGAGACTGCACGCGCTGTTGCGGAGAGCTACCCGGACGCGACGTTTGTCGCCGCCGAAGGCCATGGCCATCTGCTTCTGCTCGAGCCCGATGCGGAAGAAATCGCGTCACGTATCGTCGCCTGGATCGAAAGAGCGAGTTAGCGTGGCCGCCATGGCCTTCGTCGGCCATCCCGAATGTGCAGAATCCAGACCTCACCGCGTTGGACGCTCCAGTAGATTAGATAGGGATGCCGGCCGACAGGCAGAACACGAACGGATTCTTCGCCGACAAGGCGCCCGCTGTCGGGAAAGGACCCTATTACCTCTACGGTCGCTTCCAAAGTGCGTTTGACGTTAGCCGCGCCAAGGCGATTTTGACTGCCTAGAAATTCTACGATTGCCTGAAGATCGTCGCGCGCCCGGGGTGTGTAGCGAACCCTCATAAACCAAGGCGTTGCCACAAAGCCGCGATCTCATCCTCAGAAACGAACTCGCCGCGCTTCGCTTGATCGATTCCTTCCTGCACTGCGGCTCTGGTTTCATCGTCCAGCTCGCCGACTTCCGTGAGACTTTCATCGCTTAGTGCAAGCATGATCGCGCCCAGCACATCCTGGTCTTCCGCGGGAAGACTCCGTGCTTTGGCAATGGCGTGTTCGAGGATTTTGGTCACGAAGTCTTTATACCATGCCCGCCGCCAGGAGGCACGTCGTTTGGCCGCCTAATCCGTCTCTACGGGGATGGGATGGCGCGGTTCTCGATGATCCTGAGCGCCCGCTCGATTGGCGCGAACGAGCGGCGATGATGCGTGCAGACGCCGTGCTTCTTGACGGCGAGGGCGTGCTCCGGCGTGCCATAGCCTTTGTTGCTTTCCCACCCGTAGCGGCGATAGCGCTTCGCGAGCTTCACCATGATGCGGTCGCGCGTGACCTTGGCGATGATGGACGCCGCCGCAACCGACAGCGAGATCGCATCGCCGGCGACGACGGCGCGCGCTTTGCCGGGAAAGCGCTTCGGTATGATGTTACCGTCAATCAGGGCAGTCGCGCGCGGCACCTGCAGGCCGCGGAACGCCACACGCATGCCCCACAGGCTCGCCTGGAGGATGTTGTCGCGATCGATCCGCTTCACGTGGCCGATGGCGATGGACACGCAGGCCGTGGCCATGATCTCCACGTAGCGGTCTTCCCGCGCTTCAGCGGTGAGAACTTTGGAGTCGTTCAGACCGTCCGGAATGCGGTCTGGATTGAGGATGACCGCAGCCACCACCACAGGTCCGGCCCACGGACCGCGGCCCGCCTCGTCGACGCCGGCCACGGGCAGGCCGTGCAGGCCCATCATCTCTTCCTCGAGATCGAAGCTCGGCATGCGCGGCAGGACAATGGCTTGTGCGGGCAGTCCCATGATGCCGGGACTCTCGCCCGAACCGCGCGAGATTAGCAACTGTCGAGTAGGGCAGGCCCCCGGCCTGTGGAAAAGAGGCCGTTAAAGCAGGGCGAGCTGCTGACCCTGCAGCACCGGCCGCTTGAACAAGTCGGTGCGAAGCTCCGTCGAGCGCTTGTTGAGCCCAAGGCGCTGTGCCGCGATCTCAAAGCGGCGCCCGATCATCCAGGCGAAAGGCCCGTCGCCGACCATGCGCTCATTCCACTTCGCGTCGTAGAGCTTCCCGCCCCGCGTGGAGCGCATGAGCGAAAGGACGCGATTGGCGCGGTCGGGGCAATTGGTCTTCAGCCATTCGGTGAAGAGGTCGCCGATCTCGAGCGGTAGGCGCAGCAGCACGTAACCGGCCTGCTTCGCGCCGGCTGCCGCGGCGCGCTCCAGGATTCTCTCCATCTCCATGTCGGTGAGGCCCGGCAGGATCGGCGCAACCATGACGGAGGTCGGCACGCCGGCATCGTTCAGGCGTTGCACCGTCTCCAATCTCTTGTCCGGCGTGGATGCGCGCGGCTCCATCGCGCGCGCAAGCTGCCGGTCGAGCGTCGTGACCGACAGCGCGACCTTGACGAGCCCGCGCTCGGCCATCGGCTTCAAGATATCGAGGTCGCGCAGGATCAGTGCCGACTTCGTCACGATGCCGACCGGATGGTTGGTCTCGCTCAGCACCTCGAGGATGCGGCGCATGATGCGGTAGCGCCGCTCGATCGGCTGATACGGATCGGTGTTGGTCCCGATCGCGATGGTCTTCACCTGATATTTCGGGTCCGCCAATTCGCGCTCCAATGCTTCCGCCGCATTGGTCTTGGCGAACAGCTTGGTCTCGAAGTCGAGCCCAGGCGAGAGGCCGAGAAAAGCATGCGTTGGCCGCGCGAAGCAGTAGATGCAGCCATGCTCGCAGCCGCGATAAGGATTGATCGAGCGGTCGAAGCTGATGTCCGGGGAGTCGTTCTTGGTGATGATCTTGCGGGCGGGGACCTCCTGCACCTCGGTGCGGAGAGCCTCGATCTCAGCCAGTGATTCCCAGCCATCATCGACGGGTTCGTAAGCGACCGGCTCAAAGCGGCCGGAGCGATTCGTGACCGCTCCGCGCCCATTCCGTCGCCCGGCGGCTACGCCCCCAGCTTCCAGAGGGAAGCTCTCGAACTTGTCTAATTTTCGCAGCGAAACTGACATGGCGTTGATATAGGGTTTGACGCGGAACAAAGCAAGAACATTATTGCAAAACCGCGGATCTCCGCGTTGCCCGGATATGGGGAGCCTGTATAGTCCGCGCCATGATTTCCGTAGTTATCCCCACTTTTAATGCGGAGCGGACCCTCGCGCCGACCCTGGCCTCGCTGGTGCCGGCGGTGGTCGATGGGTTGGTACAGGAGGCCATCATTGCCGACGGGGGCTCCACCGACGAAACCATCTCCATCGCCGAAGCTGCGGGCACGCGGCTGGTGGAGGCGGACCGTGGCCGCGGCTCGCAATTAGAAGCGGGCGCCTCGCTCGCCCGCGCCGACTGGCTGCTGTTCCTCCACGCCGACACAGTGCTCGAGCAGGGCTGGGCGGAGGAAGCGGAAGCCTTCATGGAGCGCATCGAGAACGGCCGTCGCGCGCCGGCCGCTGCCGCGTTCCGTTTCACCCTCGACGACGATGGCCTCATGCCGCGTATCGTTGAGGGGTTCGTGCGCCTGCGCTGCCTGCTGTTGAAGTTGCCTTACGGCGATCAGGGCCTGCTCATCCCCCGTTCGCTCTACAATAGGCTCGGCGGCTTCCGCCCGCTTCCCCTCATGGAGGATGTCGACCTCGTGCGCCGCCTGAAGCGCGGCGAGCTCGTCATGCTCAATTCGCGCGCGATCACCAATGCGCGGCGCTATCAGCAGGACGGCTATCTTTCGCGCACGCTGCGCAATCTCTTCTGCATCGTCCTCTATTATTTGCGCGTACCCGCGCGGACGCTCGCGCGTCTCTATGGCTAGGCGCGGCGCGGGTCGGTGTCGCCGCGGCGTTAACATCCCCACATTGGTGATCATGGCGAAGACGCCGCGTCTTGGTTTCGCCAAGCGCAGGCTCGCCGCCGGCATCGGGCAGGCCGCGGCGCTGCGCTTCTACCGCGCCTGCCTCATGCACACGATCCTCAGGCTCGGCGGCACGCCGCGCTGGCGCACGCTTGTCGCCGTCACGCCGGATGCGGACGTCTTTGCACCGGTGTGGCGCGGGATATCGCGAAGCGGCGTTGGGCTGATGCAGCAGGGCGGCGGCGATCTCGGCGCGCGCATGCAGCGCATCTTCTCGCGCCTCGCGCCAGCTTCGACCCTGATCGTTGGCGGCGATATCCCGGCCCTGAACCATGCCGACATCGCGAATGCATTCGCAAAGCTGCGTGGCGCCGATGCCGTGCTGGGGCCCGCCACCGATGGCGGCTATTGGCTCGTCGGCTTGCGCGGCAATGCGAGGCGCATGGCGCCCTTTGCCGGCGTGCGCTGGTCGACCGCCCATGCATTGGCCGACACCCTCGCCAATCTCGACGGCCGCCGCGTGGCTCTCGCCGCAACGCACGCGGACGTTGATAGTGCTGAGAGTTTTCGCGCACAGCGGGAACGCGCTGAACGTCTTGTTCACCACACCGTGCACGGACGATGCAACCCAAGCTGGCATTTAATCGAAACTTAAGGGCCACCTCTTAGGCGTTGAAACATTGCGACAAAGAGGGCTCGATGCGCATCGTTGTAGTTGATCCGAGCCGGACCACGCGGCTGATCGTCACCCGCTTGCTGGAGGCGCGCGGGCACGAGGTCGTGCAGTTCGGCGATGAGCGCGAGGCGCTCCAACGCGTCGAAGCGGATGGCTGCATCGAGGCGGTCATCGCCAGCGCGAACCTGCAGCATATGTCCGGCTTCGAGCTGTGCTGGGAAGTTCGGCTGCTCGCCAACTGCCGCCGCCCCATCTACATCCTTCTGATGTCCACCCAATACGATCAGCGCACGCTGATCGAGGCGCTCGACAGCGGCGCCGACGACTTCATGGGCAAGCCGCCGCTCGCCGAGGAATTGTACGCGCGCCTGCGTGCCGCCGAGCGCATCCTGTCCATGCAGCGCGAGCTCATCCATCTCGCCACGACGGATCCGCTCACGGGTCTCTGCAATCGCCGCGGCTTTTTCGAGCGCGCCCACGAAGCTTGCGCGCGCATCGTTCCTGACGGCCGCCTCTCCGCCATCATCCTCGACATCGACAATTTCAAGCGCATCAACGACGCCTACGGTCATGACACCGGCGACGAGGCGATCCGTGCTTGCGCGCGCGCGGCCTGGATCGAGGACGGCGTCGTTGGCCGTCTCGGCGGCGACGAATTCGCATTGCTGCTGGAGGAACGTCCGCTGCCGCAAGCGATCGCGATTGC